>JAYUMM010000068.1:0-1110 GCA_043762685.1 bacterium
GCCGACGAACTCGAATCGATCGGGGTGCATGCCTACAAACTTGCGTCATTTGATATTACGAATCGCCCTCTCCTTGAGCATGTCGCGAAAAAAGGGAAGCCGATGCTCCTCTCTACTGGGCTCTCCACAATGGAGGAGATTGATCGTGCGATCGAGACTATTCTTGAACACAACAATCGTCTGATTGTGAATCACTGCACCTCGATTTACCCGACACCCGATGAGAGTATCGACCTGAATATGGTGCAGGTGTTGAAGAAGCGGTATGCGCCCTTGCCGGTTGGCTACTCGGGGCACGAGCCAGACATTCTCCCGACGATTGTGTCTGTGGGTACAGGTGCGAGTACGGTTGAGCGGCACTTCACTCTTGACCGGGCGATGCGCGGCTCTGACCACCATATGTCTATTGACCCGGCGCAGTTTAAAGAGATGACCGATTCGATTCGTCGTGTCGAAAAGCTGATGGGCTCTGTCGAGAAGCGGATTCATGCAGGTGAGCTACCGATCAGAAACAAGCTTGGAAAGAGTATTGTCGCGAAGCGTGATATCAAGAAAGGAGATCACTTGAGTGCAAATGATTTTGTTACCAAAATCCCAGGGAGTGGTATTAATCCAGTGCACCTTGATGATTTGGTAGGGCGCGTCGCACGCACTGATATCGCAGCCGATACAATGGTGCCAGAAGAAGCGTTGACCTGGTAGCACTATGAGTCACCCGTCTGCACTGCAAGGTAAAGTCGCGATTGTCACTGGTGCGTGTGGACGGCTCGGGAGCGAATACGCAAAGACGCTTGCTGGCGCGGGTGCCACAGTCGTCGGGCTCGATATCACATTGCGTAAGCAGACAGATAGTCGCATTGCTCTCTTGCAAACGGACATTACCGCAAAGGCCGAGGTACAAGCCGTCTTTGCTACGGTCGTTGAGAAATATGGCGCGCCTTCAATTCTTGTGAACAATGCTGGTATTGATGCACCACCAGACGCCGATGCATCAGAGAATGGTCCGTTTGAAGACTACCCGGAAACGTCATGGGACGCGGTTATTGATTCTCATCTCAAGGGTGCGTTCCTTATGTCGCAAGAGTTTATTCGTGCAGCACGCGCAGCGAA
>JAYUMM010000069.1:0-12638 GCA_043762685.1 bacterium
ATATCGACAATGAGCCAGAAAAGGCGCGGACACTGATTGGTGTTTGTGGCCAAGAGATCAACTTTGATCCGTGGATGAAGCCGCTCGATATCGTCGTGAATCAGGCCGGGTATTATGGCATCCCGCGTAAAGCTGCTATTCCGCGTGCGAAAAAACTGCTCGAAGATCTCGGTCTTGCGGACAAGATGGACCAGATCGGCTTTCGCCTTTCGGGTGGGATGAAGCGCCGGTTGATGATCGCACGTGCTCTCATCCATGAGCCACAGTTTCTCATTCTTGATGAGCCGACCGCTGGGGTCGATGTGGAGCTGAGGCGCTCTATGTGGGATTATCTCACCAAGCTCACTGAAGAAGGGGTCACGATTCTTCTCACGACGCACTACCTCGAAGAAGCTGAACGGCTCGCGAAGCATGTCGCGATTATTAACAAAGGCGAGATTGTCGCGAACGGCACGATGGCCGAAATCCTCGCCCTTCACGATGATGCGGCTCCTGAGAGCGGGTACGGCGGCGGCAAGCTTGAAGACGTATTCGTAAAGCTCACGAGCACCACCTAATATGCCCATCGAAAAACAATTCATCTCTTTCTATACGATTCTACGCAAAGGCGTGGTGCGTATTCTGCGCATCTGGCCACAGACCCTTCTCCCGTCACTTATAACCTCGCTCCTCTACTTCACGGTCTTCGGTAATATTCTCGGTGCACGTATCGGTTCACTCAATGGTGTCCCCTACATTCTCTTCGTGGTACCAGGGCTCGTGATGCTCTCGGTCATCACCAACTCGTATATGGATGTTGCCACTACATTCTTCGTCTCAAAGTTTTTCTCGCGCAATATCGACGAGATTCTCGTTTCGCCGACGCCGCCCTCTATTATAATCGCGGGCTTTATCGCAAGTGGGGTGATACGCGGCATGCTGGTGGGTATCCTCGTGATGCTCGTGTCGCTCTTCTTTGCGCTCCCTTCGGTCGCGCACCCATTCATCGTTGCCCTCTTTCTTTTTCTCTCATCACTAGTCTTTGCGCTCGCGGGGCTCATCAATGGTATTTATGCCAAGAGCTTTGACGGGGTTTCGATTGTACCGACCTTTGTGCTGACCCCGCTCGTATACCTTGGTGGCGTGTTCTACTCTATCCACTCGCTCCCGCCACTCTGGCAGACCGTGTCGCTCTTTAATCCTATTTTCTACATTATTAACGGTTTTCGTTACGGCTTTCTCGGCACGAGTGACGTATCACTTCTTACCTGTATTCTCGTCCTCACAGGGCTCGGTCTCGCACTCCTTGGAGTCAATGTCTACTACCTCAAGAAAGGTCTTGGTTTAAAGCAATAGTACGAGAAAGTTGTGCACTTTGGGGTTGTTGTAAACTCCTGATTGAGGAGTATTCTTCCGATGGGTAGTACCGGAGCACTTCGCTCCAACCCATGCCTCAGGAGGTGAGGTTAAGGAAACACCATGTTCCACTTTGATGGAAAAGGCTTGTGCGAGGTCTGTCATAGAGTCGCACGACTGCGGACGTTTGACCACGGTATCGTGCGAGCCGTGTGTGATCCAGCCGACCCTGCTGGTCACCGGAACTGCCTGGAGCTGTTCCTTGAGCGGCGCAGACGTGCGACGATTGAGGCAGAACCTTGGTTGCAGGCGCACCCAGAACTTCTGTGAGCATCACCGGCATGAATTGCAAGGAAAGAAGGTCCGCACCCGCGGACCCTTCCTTTGCCCACACACAGTGTTGCACTATCTGACGTTTCATTGTATATTTATCGCATCGCCCACAGGGCCTTTTTCTTTATTTATCTTTTACTATGGAAATCCGAAACATCGCCATCATTGCGCACGTCGACCACGGCAAGACCGCGCTCACTGACGCTATTCTAAAGCAGACTGGAGCAGCGTCTGAGGGTACGACGATGGACACCAACGCTATCGAGCAGGAGCGCGGCATCACTATTTATGCTAAGAATGCGGCGGTCGAGTATAAGGGTACCAAGATCAATATCGTCGACACTCCCGGTCACGCCGACTTTGGGAGCGAGGTAGAGCGCGTATTGCGCTCGATCGACTCGGTGCTGCTTATTGTCGATGCCCAAGAAGGCCCGATGCCGCAGACACGTTTTGTACTTAAGAAGTCTCTCGAGCTTGGCCTCAAGCCCATTGTGGTGCTCAATAAAATCGATAAGCCGGCAGCCGACCCGGCGCGTTCGCACGACCAGGTGCTCGAGCTCTTTATGGAGCTTGGTGCTTCTGACGAGCAGTGCGACTTCCCGGTGATCTACTCGATCGGGCGCGAAGGAATCGCTATTAAGGAGCTCGCCGATGAGAAGAAAGATCTCACCCCGCTCCTTGATCTCATTCTCGAGAAAGTGCCAGCTGCCAATGCAACCGCAGACGCAACGGCACCGCTTATGCTCCAGCCGTTCAATCTCGCGTACGATAACTTCCTCGGGCGTCTCGCGGTGGGTCGTATCTATGAGGGAACCGTCACGCCAAACCAGCAAGTGTTCATTAAGAAGCCAGACGGCACGACGCGTACTGCGCGCACGACGAAAGTCTTCACTTTCAAGGGGCTCGAGCGTGTCGAGGCTACTGCGGCCGCAGCGGGTGACATTGCGCTTATTGCCGGGCTGCCCGACATCTATATTGGCGAGACGGTCACTACCAATGAGTCCGCAGTACCGCTCCCGGCGATTGCCGTCGACGAGCCGACAATCGCGCTCAATTTCATCGTCAATAACTCACCGTTTGCGGGTAAAGAAGGGAAGTATGTAACGAGTCGCCAGATTCGCGATCGACTCGAGAAGGAGCTCGAGGTCAACGTCGGTCTTAAAGTCGATTTCGATAGAACAGAAGTATTCCACGTGTCGGGTCGAGGCGAGCTCCACATCGCGGTCTTGCTCGAGAATATGCGCCGCGAGGGGTACGAGCTCCAGGTTTCGCAACCGCAGGTTATTATCCGCGAGGAGGAGGGCAAGAAGCTCGAGCCGTATGAAGAAGTGATTATCGACACGCCATCAGAGTTCCAGGGAGCAATCATCGAGAAGCTCGGCATGCGCGCTTTCGTCTTGCAGAACCTTGAGCAGGAAGGGAATATGGTTCGGCTGACGCTCGTAGGCCCGACGCGTGGCCTCCTTGGGTACAAGAATATGTTTATTATTGATACGAAGGGCGAGGGTATCCTCTCTTCGCGCGTGCTCGGCTTCCGTCCATATGCGGGTGAGATTAAGAAGCGCCAAGTGGGCTCGATGATCTCGATGGCCGCTGGCAAGTCGCTCGGCTACGCACTCTGGTACCTGCAGGATCGTGGTCAGCTCTACATCCGGCCGGCAACCGAGGTGTATGAAGGTATGGTGATCGGCAACACCGCCAAGGGCGAAGAGATGATGGCGAACCCGACCAAGGGAAAGAATCAGTCAAACGTTCGCTCCTCGGGTATGGACGAAGCACTCACTCTGGTGCCAATCTTCGAGCTCACTATTGAACGCGGAATGGAGATTATGACGGAAGATGAATATCTAGAAATCACTCCAAAGTCGGTGCGACTCCGCAAGCAATACCTCACTGAGAACGATCGCGCAAAAGCGAAGCGGTAAAAGCAGAAGGACCCGTAACGTTGTGTCGGGTCCTTGTGGTTGCAGGGGGGGGGTGGGATTTTTCGCGGCTTATGTGGCTAAGCCAAGTCGGCTTAGAAACTCCGCTTCGGAGTGGTCGGGGTAAGACTCTTTTGACTCAACGGCGCGCATGCACGCCTGTGAGCAGGTGCCGCCGTCCCCGTACCGAGCGTAGAAGCCCTTCTCAATGGCACACCCGCAGGCTGGGTTCATGCAGTAGAGCCCTGAATCCGCTGGCCTAAACCTCTTTTGATCCGAGGAGGCCGCTCTCGATGGTTTATTCTTAGACAGAATGTACTCCTTGGTTGGTTGATGGAACAAACGACACAGATTCGAAGTGCAAATCTGCTGTCTGCGTTTACAGTACTAAAAAAATAAATTAAATCAACAGGGAGTATTTGATGTAGGTGCAAAAAAAGAAACAGCCCGCAGAAGCGAGCCCTGAGGGACTGCTTCTGCGGGCTGTGCCGCTTGGCGTATGTCACGTAGCCGACTGCTCAGTGAGAAACTCGTGCCCCATGCCGACGTCCGTGTTGATCGGCACGCCGGCTTTGCAGAGCGGGCATTCGTCCTTACTCCAGGTATTTGCAATCCGCTAAGCGCTCTCGACCCAGGCTCGCGACGCATCGAAGACTCGCGTAACGCTCTGCCGTTCAATTCTCCCACGAAAGACACTTAGGTGTCTTTCCCACCTCCACAAAACAAAAAGCGCCCGAAGGCGCTCGTTGTCTGTTTTGTGGAGGTGGGGAGAATTGAACCCCCGTCCGAATCTGGCCCTGAGAGCGAGTCTACGACGCATAGTCAGCGTTATGTTTAAGGTAGGATGCGAGGAACGCAGACGAAACCATTCCTACCCGATCCCTTATTTAACCCCAGTGCGTGGGAACGCGTGGGACGATTCTGCAGATGATTCCACCTCCGCTACCCGACTGCAGAAACTCAGAGTAGAGAGATGTCGCGAGGCGAGTGGCCGTTAGGCGACCGCGTACGCGAACGTAAAGTCCTTCATACCGAAGTATGGGGACTTTACGCTTGCAAGAGTGTTCTTGGCAAGTTTGATTGCTCGTTGGATTGTGAGTGGCATACGAGCGTGCACTGCGTCGCACGTCTTTCAAGGTACAGACCGTCAAAGCCGGTCACCCCCCTATAAAATACTTTATCTTAAAAATATTCTTTAGGCGAATGATCTGCGTGCGTTATCGGTTTTTCAATACTCGTCCCGTTTCGCGTGCGGCGTCGCGCTTCTTCAAATCTTCGCGCCGATCAGACTTGCCTTTACCGCGCACGATAGCGATGCGCGCCTTCACGAGATCATGTGTAGTATACACCTCAAGTGGGATAATTGTCAAGCCCTTCTTCGCTTCTTCTATTGCCAGAGTTGCGATCTCTTTCTTCGCCAAGAGCAGACGGCGGGGGCGCTCAGGGTCATAATTTTTTTTCGTGTTCGCTGGCTGATAGGCGGGGATCGTCATACCCGTGAGGTAGGCTTCGCCGCCACGAACCACCACCCGCGCACCGTCTAAGGAGCCGAGTTTATTGCGCAGCGACTTTACCTCTGTGCCAAGGAGCTCGATCCCTGCCGACAACGTTTCGATCGGCTCGAATCTGAGCAGAGCTTTTTTATATTCGACGAGTGTCATTCGGTAAAGTATACTCGGTTTTATGGCTGGTGTATCTCCAAAAAAACCAAAAGGCAAGAAAGGTGGGACGCCACCCACCACTCGTGGGTGGCGTGGTCTCTTTGGGGGCTCGTCGTTTCTTGGTAATCTCGCAACGACGGTTCTCATTTTCTTGGTACTTATGAGCGGTTACTCGCTTATCGAGAGCTTTGTGCAACCGACCAGTGAGATCCCGCTCTCGATTGTTGCCGCAGATGTTGCCGCCGGTAAGGTGAGTACGATCATTGTGCATGGCGATTCACTCGATTTGGTATATGCCGACAAAACCACTAAGACCTCTCGCAAAGACCCGTCTGCTGGGCTACCCGAAACCTTGTCGACCTATGGCGTGACCCCTGCTGAGCTCTCGAAAGTCTCGATTACCATACAGGGGCAATCAGGATTTGAATTCTGGTTTTTCTCACTTGCACCGCTTCTCATACCTATTCTCTTTATTGCATTCCTCTTCTGGTTTCTCTCGCGGCAGGTAAAGGGTGCAGGGATGCAGGCCTTTACCTTTGGGCAATCAAAAGCGCGCATCATCGACCCTGCCGACATGAGTCAACGTGTCACCTTCGCCGATGTTGCTGGCGCACGCGAAGCGAAGGAGGAGCTCGAAGAAATTGTCGACTTTCTTAAGAGCCCAAAGAAGTTTCTTGATATCGGTGCGCGTATCCCGAAAGGGATTATTCTCATGGGAGCACCAGGCACGGGTAAGACACTCCTTGCGCGCGCGGTCGCGGGCGAAGCGGGTGTGCCGTTCTTCTCGATCTCGGGCTCTGAGTTCGTCGAGATGTTTGTCGGAGTTGGCGCCTCAAGAGTGCGCGATCTCTTTCAGCTTGCCAAGAAAGCTGCGCCCGCGATTATCTTCGTCGACGAGATTGATGCAGTCGGGCGCGTGCGCGGGACTGGCGTGGGTGGTGGCAACGATGAACGAGAACAGACCTTGAACCAAATTCTCGTTGAGATGGACGGCTTCGAGCCCACCGAGAAGGTGGTGGTAATGGCAGCAACCAATCGGCCTGATGTGCTTGACCCAGCACTGCTGCGCCCCGGGCGCTTCGACCGCCGCGTGACTATCGATCTGCCTGATCGCCGCGACCGCGAAGATATTTTACAGATTCATGCGCGCGCTAAGCCGCTAGGGCCTGATGTCGTTCTCGCGGTCATTGCCGAGCGCACGCCAGGCTTTTCAGGAGCAGAGCTCTATTCTTTGATGAACGAAGGGGCGATACTCGCTGCACGCGAGAACCGTAAAGAAGTCACACAATATGATTTGATACGTTCAATCGAGAAGGTGATGCTCGGCCCGGAGCGTAAGAGCCACTTGCTTTCGAAGAAAGAGAAGGAGCTTACGGCGTATCACGAGGCAGGGCACGCACTCGTCTCGTCGGTCCTGCCACACGCTGACCCAGTGCACAAAATTTCTATTATTAGTCGTGGTCGTGCTGCGGGCTACACCCTCAAATTGCCATTTGAAGACCGCAAGATGCAGTCGAAAAAACAGTTTCTTGACGATATCGCGGCGACTCTTGGCGGCTATGTCGCAGAAGAGATGCTTTTTGACGATGTGACCACTGGGCCATCAAACGATCTGATGGTGATTACCGCGCTGGCCCGTGAGATGGTGACACGCTATGGGATGAGCGACACCTTGGGGCCTATCGCTTTTGGCGAGCGACAAATGGGGAATGAGCCGTACTCTGAGCATGTTGCGATGCAGATTGATGCTGAAGTCTCGCGCATAATAGATGAAGCTAAGGTGCGTGCGACCAAAGTGATCACTGAGCACCGTAAAGCACTCGACGCTATAGCCAAAGAATTGACTGAGAAAGAGACTATTGAGCGTGCTGAGTTTGAAAAGATTCTTATCGCCAACGGCATCACGCCAAAAAAGAGTGAAGAAGAGGGTGTCATCATCGCTCATACTCCAACCGGCGAGGTTGGTTTCTCTCCGATATAAATTATAGCACCGGACAGATTGGTGGATGGACAGAGACTGGGTTTTATAGAAATCTGTAGGAGGGCACTATCATAGTGACGACAGATAATAGGGTATACTAGATAGTAATGCCTAATGAGAAACTGTTGATGGTGGGATCCTATGTTATTTCTTACGCAGTAGTACTCACGAGTGCGTTTGTCGGAATTGCTATCACAAGCCTCTCTACATGGGGATCTGCGATGGCGCAATTAACTGACACGTTCTTTATGACATATTACTGGATGGTGATGGCGATACTCGTCATTGTCTTCGCCACACTCTCGTTTGTGTATCACGCTTATTTCTTCAACCACAAGATTTCGTTTATCATTCTCGGGTGTGTCTTCGCTGCGATATTGTTGTATCCGCTCTGGACGATTTTGGTGAGCTAGCTTTTCAATCTGGTTTGCTTGTCCGCCCCCTTGGACTCGAACCAAGGACCCTCGAGGTATAAGCTCGATGCTCTAACCAGCTGAGCTAGGGGCGGGAGACTCTCATACTGTAGCGCACGACTACTCCAAATGCATCTCACGAGAGGCGGCGCCGACGCGTAGTGCAAGGGCTGGGTATCCTTGTAAATCAGGATCGCTGGCGACGAGCGTTGCCGCTTCGGTACGCGCCGCCTCGACCAATTTAATATTCTTGAGCGCTTCCATTGCGATATCGGAGACACCCCATTGGCGCCCACCCGCGAGCTCGCCCGCGCCCCGGAGCGCAAGGTCGTATTCGGCAAGCTCGAAGCCATTTTTTGCATTCACAAACGCTTTCATGCGCTCGCGGGTCGTCTCGCCCTTCGACTCGGGGAGAGCGAAACAGTACGACTGGTGGGTAGAGCGGATTACGCGCCCACGCAACTGGTGGAGTTGGGCGAGCCCAAAGCGTTCGGCACCCTCGATAAGGATTACCGTCGCGTTCGGTACGTTTACGCCTACCTCGACCACCGAGGTGGCGACGAGGATATTGATGGTGCCATTTTCAAAATCTAACATCGTTTCCTCTTTTTCTTTCGGTGTCATCTTGCTGTGCAAAATACCAAGATTCGACCTCGGGAACACGTCTTTAGCGAGTCGCGCCGCCTCTGCTTTGACTGACTTCGCCTGGAGCGCCATCTCTTTGGCCGGGTCAGGCTCGTCGATACGTGGGCAGATGACGTATGCCTGGTGGCCGGCTGCAAGTTCATCTTTCACACGCGCATAGGCCTCTTCACGTTTTTTAGAATCAAGAACTGACGTAATCACCGACTTTCTCCCGACCGGCATCTCATCAAGAAGCGTGAGATCGAGATCGCCATAAAGCGTGAGTGCGAGGGTGCGTGGGATGGGTGTCGCCGTCATCGACAATAAGTGAGGAGCGATGGCACCCTTGGTCGCGAGTTTCTGGCGGTGCATGGTGCCGAAGCGATGCTGCTCATCGATAATTGCGTACGCGAAATATTTAAATGCGAGTGACTTCTCGATAATCGCATGGGTGCCAATGACGATGGGTATTTCGCCATTCGCGACCATCTTCTTAAATGCAACTTTTGAGAGATGGGTTGATTCTTCACCGCGCACTTTAGAGGGGAATTTGCGGCACTCACTACCGGTGATAAGCCCGATCGAAATGGGGTGATCTTTAAAATATGAAATAAAAGTTGAGAAATGTTGTTTTGCGAGAATCTCAGTAGGGCAGAGATATGCCACTTGAAGCGTGCCGGCGATGCGCCCTTTCGGGAGTGATGTGGCGACCAAATACGCGGTCGCTGCGGCGACCGCGGTCTTACCGCTCCCCACATCGCCCTCAAGAAGTCGCAACATCGGGTGGGTCTTCTCAAAATCCGCAACAATCGCATGAATCGCGTGCATCTGCGCCCGAGTCGCTGGGAACGGGAATGAAGCAATAAAGTTCGCGAGAGCATCGCGATCGACAGTAACGGGGAGTGCCTCCTCGCGTAGGAGTGCGCGGCGGCGCTGCTGCATGACCACCTGGAGCGCGAAAACCTCTTCAAATGCGAATCGTTTGCGCGCCGCAGCCGAGTCTGACTTTTTTTGTGGTGCGTGGATGAAGACGAGTGCCGAGGCGAGCGATGGGAGGTTGTAGCGTGCAAGAATCAGGGGCGGTATCGGCTCCGCGAGTTCTTCGTGCGCATGTGCCTCAAAGACTTTTTTTAGTGCATGCAGAAACCAGAGTGATGACACCCCCTGGCTCTCGGGGTAGATCGGGTAGAGTGCCTCTTCTCCCGACTCGCTTTTTGTGACAAAGAGCGAGTCGTGGACGGCATCAGGTGCGATAGGCGACCTATCTATTTCGGGGTTCGCGAGGTATATCTTGGCGCTTTCGCCTGCAACGCGCCCGCTCACTTTAACCACCATCCCATCGTGCAGCGTCTTTGCGATATAGGGCTGGCTGAACCACATCATTTTAATTTTCCCCGATGCGTCTTCGAGCCAGGCTTCGGCAATGGGTCGGCGACTCTTCCATGTCTTGCGTATGTCGGGTTTGCGTACGGTACCGTAGAGAGTCACGTCAGTACCGGCTGCGACACTCGCAATAGTACCGACCGACCCGCTCGACTCGTAGCGCGATGGGAAGTGATAGAGAAGATCGCGAATGGTGTGTATCCCGAGCTTTGCGAGTGCTCTCTTCTGGTCGGGCCGGAGTCGGGTGAAATGCTTCTCAATAGGGTCGCTTGGCTGCATCGCTCTAGTATACCCGTTGCGCTATACTGGTGTCCTATGGATACCAAAAAAATAGTCGCCGCATTTATAAGGCAAGGGGCGCGTATCGAGACGAAGACTCGCGTGCCGCTCAAGGGCAAGAAGGATTTCTCGCTCTGGTACACACCCGGGGTAGGTGCGGCCTCGACGTATCTTGCGAAGCACCCCAAGGATGCACGAAAAATGTCGGTGAAGAAAAATAGTGTCGCCGTTATTTCTGATGGCTCGGCAGTCCTCGGTCTCGGCAACATCGGCCCCTATGGTGCACTCCCGGTGATGGAAAGAAAGGCACTTATCTTCAAAGGGAAGGCAAATATTGATGCGTGGCCACTCGTCTTGGATACTCAAGACCCCGACGAGATTGTGCGAACGGTCATCGCAATCGCTCCTTCATTTGGCGGTATAAATCTCGAAGATATTGCGGCGCCACAGTGCTTTGAGATCGAGCAGCGACTTATCGAAGCACTCGACATTCCCGTGATGCACGACGATCAACACGGCACGGCTATTGTTGTCTTGGCCGGCCTCACCAATGCCGCAAAAGTCGTGAAGAAAAGTTTGAAGTCACTCAAAGTAGTAATTAGTGGTGCGGGTGCCGCTGGTACGGCGGTCGCAAAGCTTCTCCTTGCTGCAGGAGTAAACGATATTATTCTTCTCGATAGAGCAGGAGCGATTTTTAAGGGGCGTGCAGGTTTGAATCCACAGAAAGCCGAGCTCGCTGAGCTCACGAATCCATGCATGGAGGCGGGTGGTCTTGCTGAATCGATGCGGGGCGCCGATGTCTTCGTCGGTGTCTCGGGGAAAGGACTCCTTCATGGCGATCATGTTGCGAGCATGGCGCCGAGAGGAATCGTGTTCGCACTGGCGAATCCTGATCCTGAAATCCTTCCGGACGTCGCGAAGAAAGCGGGCGCTATGGTGGTCGCGACGGGCCGCTCAGACTTCCCGAACCAGATTAATAACGCGCTCGTTTTCCCAGGTATCTTTCGCGGTGCGCTCGATAAGGGGGTGAAGCAGATTACGCAAGCGACCAAGCTCCGCGCCGCTCGCGCACTCGCCGAACTTGTCGCAAAGCCATCGACAGAAAAAATTATCCCCGACCTCTTGGATCCGCGTGTGGTCAAAGCGGTTGCGCGAGCGGTACACTAGAATAATGCGAAAAAAACGTACGGGCCTGTATCACGCGCTCGTCGTGCTCCCCGATCGTCTTTTCCCATTTCAAACCCGAGTGCACGGGCAGTGGGTGCGCGGCATTCGTTCCTACGACGCACGACTTTCTCGCTACGAGCATAAATATGGTGCTGGACACTACGGGTACCGGCTCGGTGCATACCGGCAAGTCTTTCATCTTCTAGGTTCGATCTCATTTCTGATTATTGCGGCATATCTTTCACAAACGCTTTTCAAGACCACTGACGCGATGTATGTGTTTCTTGCGACTGCAGTAGCGTTCATATCGTTTCAAGAATTTTATCTCCATCGCCACATGTATCAGCAGTTGTGGAAGAAGGGGGTCATTGACTGGCTCGCGTGGTGCGTGCCATTTGGGATCTACTTTTTCGTCCACTTCCACTAAAAAAGTGCGGTGGTATACTGAGGTGTATGACTACCACAACCATTGTGCTTATTGCCATTGCTGTCGTCGTGCTCTGGGCGATTTACTCGTATAACCGTTTGGTGACTTTGGTCAATCAGGCGAAGGAGGCATGGTCTGATATTTCAGTTCAGTTGAAGCGCCGCTACGACCTGATCCCAAACCTTGTCGAGACGGTAAAGGGCTACGCTGCGCACGAATCAAGTGCATTTGAGAATGTGACTAATGCGCGTGCGGCTGCGATGGGAGCAGGGAGCGCGACACCAGCCACGCAGGCCGCCGCCGAGAATCAGCTCTCAGGAGCCCTTAAAACACTATTTGCTGTCTCTGAGGCGTATCCAGAGCTCAAAGCCAACCAAAACTTTCTGCAGCTCCAGCAAGAATTGGGTGATACTGAGGATAAGATTCAGGCTTCTCGCCGTTTCTATAACGGCACGGTGATGGCGCTCAACACGGCTGAGCAAGTCTTCCCAAGTAGTCTCATTGCTTCTACATTTGGTTTTAAGCCGATGGATCTCTTCGAGCTTGCCTCTACCGCTGAAGCTGAGCCGGTAAAGGTGCAGTTTTAACTATGAGTGGGGAAGGATTTCGCTCAGAAAAGAGTCAAAAGACTATTGAAGGAATAGATGAAGTAAAATACGGACTCTCACCGGATGATGTGCTCGACTATACGCTTGAGCGCAGTCTTGATACCGCTCAACTTGCGAAGAAACAGGAAAAAGTAATTGCTGCTCACGCAGAAGAAATAGCGGCATTTGGTCTCGACGCTCTTACGGGAGCAATGACCCTGCAGTCTTTCAACCAAGCACTCGAAGAAGAGTTGAGTATCGTTCGCGGCGATATCCCCGAACACCGTAAGGGAGCCCGACCACATGGAGAAGTCGCACTGCTGTTCATCGATCTCGACAACTTCAAACAGGCGAATGACACGTATGGCCATGATGCTGGAGATGATGCGCTCAAAGCGGCAACGGGGGTGTGTATGCATTCAGTACGGCACGAGACCGATAAAGTGGGTCGAAAAGGGGGAGATGAGTTTATGGTGATGCTCCCTGAAGCCGACCAGATGGTCGCCGTGAGAGTGGCAGATAAGAT
>JAYUMM010000070.1:0-4313 GCA_043762685.1 bacterium
CGCATCTTGCCGCCTTTCTGTGCGAAGAAGTTCGCCTTGTCTTTATTCTCCTGAATTTTCTTTTCGAGCTGCGCATTCTTTCTATTCTCACGATCAATACGCGCGAGAATGTCGCGCTGCACGTCGGTATAGTTACCCGTGTACTGCTCGATAGCGCGCGTGTATACATCAAGGTAAAGAACGCCCGTGGTAAATGCGTTCAAGAAGTCAGCATCGTGAGAAATCACAATAACCGTCTTGTCGTAGTTAACGAGAAATTCGGTAAGGTGAGCAATGCCCGCAGTGTCGAGATTATTGGTCGGCTCATCAAGAAGGAGGAGGTCGGGGTTCTGAATCAGTGCCGAAGCAAGTAAGAGACGCGCTTGCTGGCCACCCGAGAAGCTCTTCATCACCCGGTCATGCAGTTTTTCATGATGCTTTAAGTTGACCACTTCGAGTACGTCGTCGATACGAGGGTCGATGTCATACACCGGTTCTGAAAAACCCTTTAGAAAGAATTCGCGCACCGTAAGCTCGAGCTGGTCGCGCGGGATTACCTGTGACGCTGTCGCGACTCTCATCCCGCGTGAGACGTGTATCAGACCACTCTCGGGTTTGATCTCGCCGGTCATGAGTGCGAAGAGCGTCGACTTCCCCGCCCCGTTCTGACCCATCACGGCCATCTTCATTCCCCGGCGTATAGGGAAATCGACCTCATCCAAGATGGGTTTATTGTGGCCGTAACCGAACGACACTTTCTCAAAGCGTATGACGCTTTCTTCCTTTGCCATCTGACCACCATACCTTATTTCGCATTACATTGGAAACAATGTATAGTGCTCATATGAAGCAGGCGCCCCCAGAGCCCGTCGACGGATATCCGATGCGGATCAATAAATACCTCGCTCACGAGGGTATTTCGACACGTCGTGGCGCCGACGACCTCATCGCCAGGGGGAAGGTGCTTGTAAACGGTCGCGTCGCGACGCTCGGCGAGAAGGTCAATCAAAGCGACAAAGTCGAGCTGCGCGGCAAGCAAGCACCCAATAAAAACGTCTATTACGCTTTTAATAAGCCCATCGGTGTGATCACCCACTCCCCACAACTCGGCGAGGACGATATTCAAAAGAGCGCGAAGCTCGCGCCAGACGTCTTCCCGATCGGCCGCCTCGACAAAGATTCGAGTGGACTCATTATCCTTACCAATGATGGCCGCATCACTGACCGCCTGCTCGCCCCTGGCTACGACCATGATAAGGAGTACCGCGTGCGCGTTGTCGACACACTCCGCGAGAGCTTTAAAAAGACGGTCGAAGCGGGCGTCGACATCGAGGGCTACCTCACCAAGCCGTGCCTGGTGCGTAAGACCGGCCCCAAGAGTTTTAATATCACCCTCACCGAAGGCAAAAAGCATCAGATACGCCGCATGGTCGCAGCGATGCACAACACGGTCGTCGAGCTCGAGCGCACCCGCATTCTCAATATTCGTCTCGAAAATTTAAAGCCAGGAGAGCTGCGCCCTATCGAAGGGAACGAGCTCACCACCTTTCTTTCTCAGATAGGGGTGAAGTAGCTACCGGCGCGGAGCACGCCCCCAGTTGATGTGCGCCCACACGCGTTCGTGAAGGTAATAGAGAACGGTGCTGTACGTGTTCACAATAATAACGATAGCCGCCGAGGTTGCGACATTGTGGGTGAAGATGTACGCGACTATCGAGTCGACCGTGATGCTCAGCACACGATAGCTCACCGACTTCGTGAGTGAGCGCTTATGTTTCTCAAATGCAGTAAGTTCCATCGAAGCATCATACCAAAAAGAAACGGCGCATACGCGCCGTTTCTTTTTGTTCTGTAAGGCGAATTACTTATCCCAAGCGAAACCGCGACCGAAGTGCCCCCACACACACGTATCGGTATAGCGAACCGTATCGAGTGCAAGTGCGGTGCGAATACCAAGCGGGGTAAGGTCGTAGCCCGTAATCGCTTCTTCGACCCCATCAACCACTGCGACTGCCATAACTGCTTCGGCCTTACCGATAGCGTACGCAAGTTTGGTATGCACCGTCTTCGCACTACGTTCCTTCAAAAGCTGCACCGCAACTCGTCGCGCCATGTACGCGCCCGAGCGATCTACCTTCGTGTAGTCCTTGCCTGAGAACGATCCGCCGCCGATAGCGACTTCGGGGCCGTAGTTATCAACGATAAGCTTCCTTCCTGAGAGGCCCGTGTCAGCATCGAAGCCGCCCTGCTCCCACTCACCTGCTGGATTGATCAGATACTCTTTCGCTTTGATGACACTCTGCACGAGAGGCAAGAACTCTGCGTTCTTCGTGTTCTGAAAGCTCGCGACCACCACCGTCACTTCGCCATCTTCAATCGTGACCTGCGTTTTGCCGTCATATGGGTACACCGTATAAATCTTTTTGCAGAGATTGCGCGCAAGCTCATATTCGAGCGGCATTAAAGTCTCGGTCTCGCTCGTTGCATACCCTTTCATAATCCCCTGGTCGCCTGCGCCACCAGTGTCGACGCCGCGCCCGATCTCTTTACTTTGGAGCGCGATATTCTCGATCACTTTATACTCGTCCCCAACGATACTCTTTACGAGTGCGGTGATATCGGGCTTCGTACCTGACGTTACCTCACCATTAATGGTGACGAGATTGTGGCCGCCCATCACCTCGATAGCCACGCGACTCCCTTTATCACCTGCGAGGTACGCGTCGAGAATACTATCGGCAATAAAGTCGCACCGCTTGTCCGGGTGACCCGGAGAAACAAACTCAGCTGTTCTGATCATACAGAGAAAAAGCTTATTTTTTATAAAGCACGAAAAAAGATTGAGGTATCTTTCCCGAGCGGGTTGGAATTGGCACACTTTCGAGCATTGCTCAGTGTTGCCGGCAGATCATCGAGCCAAATCTCTCACTGCCTCTTGATACAAGCTTTGCAACTTGTGAACAAATAGTACCACGCCCCCTCACGGTTTCGCGAAGGGTCGTAATCTATAGCTTTGGTTATTTCTTCTCGAATGCGAGACAGACTGAGTTGATGCAGTAACGCTTGCCCCCTGCAGCAGATGGACCATCATCGAAAACGTGTCCGAGATGGGCATTACAGTTCTTACATACCACTTCAGTGCGCAACGTGCCGTGACTCATGTCCTCTTTCAGTACGACGTGTTCGAGATTCGCAGGGTTGGTAAAGCTAGGCCAACCGGTACCCGAATCAAATTTCGTATCAGATGAAAAAAGCTCGGTACCGCAAATGGCACACCTATACATCCCCTTTTCGTGATTATCAACCAATGTGCCTGTAAAAGGCATTTCGGTGCCGCCCTCACGCGCAACGCGATAGAGATTAGGGTTTTCTTTTTTGAGCTCATCATCGGTTTTCATACCCACAGTATACAACCGCCCACTAATCGAACTCGTACATTGTACACGTATACCTGGTTGACGCACCCGAGTGCGCTTCTATACTAGGGACATGCTGAAATCAAGAACGTGGCATCCATACCGCCTCTTACTATCAGCAATTCGTTGACCGCCTCGGGCGGCTTTTTTGCCCTTTTTAAGAGAGGTTCTATATGTCTCTGTATTTCCCGGCAGAAGATCGTGATCGCATCAACGTGCTCGCTGATCAGGACATCTTCCAAATCGGCTGGAGACTTACCGGCAAAGTGATGTGCCCCATGTACGACGGGGAGCTCTGCTGCGACTACCCCAAGGCACTCGGAGAACTGCAACGGGTTCTCAAGGATGAGACACCGCCCTGTTCAAAGAGTCTGTGCGCAGTGCAAATGTTCGTCAGAAAGCGAGCAATCACGTGACCCAACGCCGCGACCACTGGTCGCGGCGTGCTCTATTTCTTATAAAGCTCAGCAAACTTCTGCTGTACCTTCTCTACCTTTGGGGCAATAACAAGCTTGCAGTACTGCGCCTCGGGGTGGTGAGCAAAGTAGTCGCGATGATAATTCTCTGCTCCGTAAAAAGTAGTGAGTGGCTCGACCGTGGTCACTATATGATCTCCCTCTGCCGTTGATGCCTCGAGCTCGCCAATGAACGCTTCGGCCTCTTCTTTCTGCGCGGGCGTGGTGGTGAGAATGATCGAGCGATACTGCGTGCCAATGTCAGGCCCCTGACGGTTGAGCGTTGTTGGGTCGTGTGTCGCAAAAAAGACGGTCATCAGAGTGTTATAAGAGACTTTCCCCGGATCATATTCGATACGGATCACCTCGGCGTGGCCGGTGAGGCCAGTCGAGACCGCGTCGTAACTTGGGTGCTCAGTTTTCCCACCTGCATAGCCGGGCGCGACCGCGACACCCCGTCGAG
>JAYUMM010000071.1:0-4459 GCA_043762685.1 bacterium
GCTCTGTTCTTTAAACGTGACGATCGCATGATCGTCACGAACGCCCGCAGCTTGCTGCGGGCGTTTCTTTATCCCTAGACGAGCGGCTTGAGCTCATCAATAGCAAGTGAGGGCTCGCCATTTCTCACTGAGACTTTCCCTTTCACCAATATGCACGAGCCGGAGACGATTAGTGCCGCGTGCTCTTTAAATAACTTTGGGAATATGACCGCTTCTATCGAAGCGGTTTTATCTTCGACGGTTATAAACAGCATTTTCTCGCCGCTCTTGGTAAGGATACTGCGCACTACTGTGACGAGGACTGGGAGAATGAGGAGCATACCGGTCTGGGGCTCTTCTTTAATGTTGGCGATCGAGAGCTTCGATTTCTTTACGGTTTCGGCATAGGCGTCGAGTGGGTGACCGCTCACATAAATGCCGAGCAACTCCTTTTCCCATACAAGTTTATCGATAAGTGACGTCGCTTTGCCGTCGGTGATGAAGAGTGCGGGTGGCGCGATAGAAGTACCAAAGAGAGAATCTTGCGGAGCAGGAGCGGTCGCCTCTCGATGGAAGGCGAGCATCGTCTCAATATTCTCGAGCAAAGTGCCGCGCTTGTGTTCTGCGCGGGTGAGCGAGTCGAGCGCACCACACTTAATGAGTGATTCGAGCGACTTACGGTTTAGATTTTTTGACCCGACACGGGAGAGGAAACTGGAGAGAGAAATAAACGGACCATGTGCTTTTCGCTCAGCGATAATAGCTTCTGAAATACCATCGCCAAAATTTTTAATAGAAGATAGACCGAAACGGATTGCATTGGGCAACGCAGGAAGAACGCTCTCATCGAGAGCGGCGTATTTTTCTGCTGAAAAATCGCCCCCTCTCGGTTCGTCAGTCTGCGAGACTCTCTCTTCAAGCATATCTTCCTGTGCTCTGTGTTGCACCACGGTGAAGTCGCTTCCGCTCTCGTTCACGTCGGGTGGGAGCACGGGGATACCCACACGCTTCGCTTCAGCGACGAAGATCGCGATAGACTCAGTGTCGCCTGAGTCGGCAGTGAGGAGTGCGCAAAGATACTCGACCGGGTAGTTCGCTTTCATATAGCTCGTCTGGTACGCGACTTTGCCGTAGCTTGCAGCATGTGCTTTGTTGAACCCGTACGCTGCAAAGGGCTCAATCAGCGACCAGAGTTTCTCTGCTTTCTCTGCTGAAAGTTTCCCGAATGTGACGAATCCTTCGAGGAGTTTTTGCTTCTCGGCCTGCATAACTTTGGGAATTTTTTTCCCCATCGCTTTGCGGAGTGCGTCTGCCTCGAGCCATGAGTAACCGGCCAGCTTAATCGCGGTGAGAAGCACATCGTCTTGATAGACGAGAAGGCCGTAGGAGAAGTCGAGATAGTCTTTCATGCGCGGATCCACAAAGCGAATGAGATTCGGATTGTTTTTGCGCTCGATGTATTGCGGGATAGTCTCCATCGGCCCTGGGCGGTAGAGCGCGACCATCGCATTGATATCGTGAATGGTAGAGGGCCGGAGCTCTTTGAGCCAGCGAGTCATACCAGAGCCGTTTAACTGAAACGTGCCTTCAGTCTCACCGCGGGCGAGCATCTCATAGGTCTTCGTGTCGTCAATCGGCACATTTTCTATATCGACCACGATGTTGCGTGTTTCTTTGACGCATAGAACAGCATCAGCCAAAATCGCGAGGTTCTTAATACCAAGAAAGTCGAACTTAAGGAGTCCTACGCCGCCGTACTCATCGGTGATCGAGTACATATCGTATTGCGTAATGAGTTTCCCAGTGCCTTTTGGGTCGGGCTGAATCGGTGCCCACTCGACGAGTGGGGTGGGCGCAACGACGACTCCGGCTGCGTGTACGCCGACGTGGCGCACACAACCCTCGATGCGCTTCGCAAGGTCGATCACTTCGTGTGCATCATCATCTTCGTCGTAAAGACTTTTTAAATCTGGCTCAAGCTCGAGTGCGTGGTCGATCGTCATCGGGAATCCTTGAGAGCCAAGCGGGATGAGTTTCGCAATGCGGTCACCGGTTGAGTACGCGTGGCCGAGCGCGCGTGCGACGTCGCGCACCGCTGCGCGCGCCATCATCGTGCCAAACGTACCGATCTGGGCAACGTGGTCTTCGCCGTACTTTTGTTTAGCATACGCGATCATCTCGTCGCGGCGGTTGTCGGCCATATCCATATCGATGTCTGGCGCTTTGGGCCGCTCAGGGTTGAGAAAGCGCTCGAACGGGAGCTTGTAGAAGAGTGGGTTTACGTTAGTTACGCCAATGAGATACGCGACGAGACTCCCCGCGGCTGAGCCGCGAGTCGTCGTAAGGATTCCCGAGCGCCTGGCGAACGCAAGGAGGTCGGCGACGATGAGGTAGTACACCGCAAATCCTTTGTTGATGATAATCGTGAGCTCGTACTCGATGCGATCGATCACCTCTTTTGATTCTTCGAGCCCGCGCGAAGCGATACCAGCATACGCTTTAGCGCGCAGCTCTTCATTATGATTTGCATAGCCGGGCGACACGGGTACCGTAGGGAAGATCCACTTGCCAAGCTCAAAGGAGAGGTTACAGCGATCGGCGATAATGCGCGTATTGGTAATCGCTTCGGGTATGTCGGCAAAAAATTTCTCAGCTGTTTTCTCGCTAATAAAGGAGAAGTCTTCTTCTTCGTTTTTACCGCGTGCACCGTGCTGGATGCGGCGCATAATCTCGGTGGCTGCACGGTCGTCGGGGGCAAGGTAATACACGTCGTGCTGAGCGACGAGCGCGGCGTCGTTCTCGCGGGCAAATATGATAAGTTTTTGCATGAGTGCCTCGTGCCCCGCGACTTTCGGGTGGTGGGTGATTTCAAGAAATACATTGTGAGTGCCGAAGATGTCTTTAAATTCAGCGAGTGCTGCCGCTGCGCCGTTACGGTCGCCCGCGCGTAGCAGTTGGGCAATGTCGCCTGCGAAGGAGGGTAGGATTGCGATGATACCTGCATGGTGCTCGCGCAGAAGCTCTTTATCCATACGCGGCCGCGAAGAGAACCCCTCGGTCCACGATTTGGTGACGAGGGCGAGGAGGTTTTTATATCCCTCATTCGTCTCTGCCAAAAGTACGATGCGCGAATATTTAGCATCCTCGCTTTTGTCGAGGCGCGAGCGCGAAGCGAGGTACGCGTCGACACCTAAAATAGGTTTTATACCCGCCTTAGTCGCCGTCTTGTAGAACTCAATCGCGCCATGCATATTGCCGGCGTCGGTGAGTGCGAGCGCGTCCATCCCCTCGATGACCGCCTTCTCGACGAGCTCATCTATCTTGGGGAGTGCCTGGAGGAATGAATAGTGGCTATGGGTGTGAAGGTGGATAAATCGCGAGGCCATAGCCTGTAGTATACTATTTCTAGCAGAATGACCGATATCCAATTTAACGAAGAGCAACAGTATCGCCAAACCGAACCAAGTGTCCGGGAACCCTTCCTTATTCGCATACTGGTCGACACCCGGATCGTGTCGGGTCGGCAGCAGGCAGAATATGTCCTGCTTGGGGTCGCGATTATCGCCTCTGTTATCGCTATTTTTTTCTGGAATAGTGACAGTAAGACAAGAGTACCTCAGCGAGAGATCGATTTGATAAAGAATGTCGATCAAAGCCAGTTTTCGCAATTCAAAAAATAGTATGAAAAAACGCGGATTCACCCTAATCGAGTTGCTAGTGGTGATATCAATCATCGGCCTTATGTCTTCGGTGGTGCTCGCGAATTTAAACTCGGTACGAGCCAAAGCGCGCGACGCGCGTCGCTGACTTTAATGAATTACGTACTGCGCTTGGGCTTTATTTTGATAAAAACGGGAAGTACCCGAATGAAACCCCTGTCGGAGTCGCTCCATGGGCCGATAATTTTACAAGTATGTCGAACCAGCTTGTCGCGGGAGGGTTTCTGGCCAGTGTCCCGATAGACCCTACTAATGATTTTATTCATGCCTATGCGTACTACAACTATGGAGGTACCATCGGAGGATTACTTGTAACGTATCTTGAGACCGCACCGTCAAATACGACCGGCGTCTCCCCATCATGCCGACCATTTGCTAATAATTGGTGTAGTAGTATAAATCCGTCCCAGAATTATTGTATATGTAATCCGTATTAGCAGGAGAATAAGATTTTGATATGAGATTCGTTTTGGGAGTTGATGAGGCGGGGCGTGGGCCTCTTGCAGGGCCGGTGGCGGTGGGAGTGGTTGCGGTCGCCGAAGGGTTTGATGTAGCGAAAGAATTCCCAGGAGTAAAGGATTCGAAAAAACTATCCGAGAAAAAAAGAGAAATGCTGATGAGTCAGCTCGAGGCGCGCGTCGCCCTGGGCGATGCGCGCTACCAGGTCGAGCTCGAGAGTGCTGTAGCGATTGACCGAGAGGGCGTCGCGGTGGTGATACGCCGCGCGCTAGCGCGCGGCGTTGATGCTATTTGGCGAGGTG
>JAYUMM010000072.1:0-5836 GCA_043762685.1 bacterium
CCGCTTCTGAGTCAGTACGGTATTACGGCGAGTATTGGGGTGAGCACCTCGGCAGAATCAACTGATGCAAAGCAGCTTGTTAAAAATGCTGATCAAGCAATGTATCGTTCTAAAAACGCGGGGAGAAATCAAGTCTCGGTCTAATGTTTTCTTAAATGAACTTCTACCAACAGCGATCAAATAACATAGCCCGGACCTGGGCGCTCATCATCGGCTTTTTGGTCGTGGTTATTGCTATTGGCTATGTGATTTCCTGGTATTACGGCAACCCGCTGATTCTCGTTGTCGCTATTGTGGTTGCCGTGGGGACCAACTTCTACGCGTATTGGGCGTCAGATAAGCTCGTGCTCTCACTCAATCGTGCCCGCCCCGCAACCCGCGAAGAATTTTTTGACTTCTATACTGTAGCAGAAAACCTCTCGATTGCCGCCGGAATACCAACTCCGAAGCTCTATGTCATAGACGACGGAGCGCCGAACGCCTTTGCGACCGGTCGCGATGAGACGCACGCAGTCGTTTGTGCGACCACCGGCCTTCTTTCGCTTATGACGCGCCCCGAGCTCGAAGGGGTGATTGCGCACGAGCTCTCGCACATTAAAAATCGCGATATGCTCCTCATGACCGTGGCAGTGGTACTCGCGGGCTTCGTCGCTATTGTGGCCGACATGTTTTTGCGGATTTCGTTCTGGGGCGGTGGTCGAGATAGTGATAATAAGCAGGCGAATGCCGTACTCATGATTCTTGCGGTCGTCGCTATTGTGCTTGCGCCCTTGGCAGCGAAGCTCATCCAGCTCGCTATCTCTCGTCGGCGCGAGTTTCTTGCCGATGCTTCGGGCGCGCTCTTGACCCGCCATCCCGACGGTCTCGCTTCGGCACTCGAAAAAATTGGTGGCTACCAGGCGCCGATGCGTGGTGCCAATACGGCAACAGCGCACCTGTTCATTAGTAGCCCCTTTGGGACGAAGCGGGCGGGGGCAGGTGGTTGGATTGAGAGTCTCTTCTCCACCCACCCACCGATTGCCGATCGTATCAACGCGCTCCGCGCACAGGCATAGGTAAAGTATGTGCGGAGGCTTGCGATTACGTAACCTTACTTGGATTTTTATAGTCGTTTCGCACCACAAGAGTACTTTTTTCAAATTTGCTTCGCTTGTAACAAAACAAAGTTGCTTGTTAAAAATACCGGCGGAGGCGGAGAGATTCGAACTCTCGAGACCCTTTCGAGTCTGCCGCCTTTCCAAGGCGGTGCACTCGACCTCTATGCGACGCCTCCGTATGTGCTATATATAACAGAAAATCTTCTCTCCTCAAAATAACGCTATACTTCTTTTATGCATCTTACGCGCGACGACAGGCTTATACGCACTGATATCTGGCGGGAAGGGAAATGGCTCGACCTCTGGAGTGTTGTGCATTTTCTCTCAGGGGCCTCGGTCGGCTTTGCTTTCTATCTTGTTCCATTTAGCGCTCTTGCTTCTGTTATCATCGCATTTCTTGCGCTTACTGCATATGAGCTGTGGGAGAAGATGGTTCAGATTGAGGAGATGGTTACTAATCGCATAATGGATGTTGTTGTCGGTATGATGAGCTTTCTCCCGACCTATTTTATCCTTGCGCCAAGGCTCCCGCTGACGTCGTTTATTATTGTGTTCGGTTTCGTACTCACTGCCAACTGTGTGTTCAGTGTTTTCGGTTGGATTGCCTCCCAAAAGGCCGCTCAGTTGCAAATGCGTGTGCGTGAGCGCTATGCGCGCCGGCGTGCACGACTCCATGAGCGAAGGTTACTCCGCGAGAATTCTCGTCTCTAGATACTCATGTCCCGATCATTTTCTCTTGGGCTCGGCGCACTTGTGGTACTTGGGCTTGTTTTTTTCTATAAGACATTGCCGCCTGAACAAGTGCTCCAATCTGTCGGGAGCTTTGGTGGAGTGACCTTAAGAATTGAATATGCGACGACGAGTGCTTCTCGTGAGCTTGGGCTCGGGGGGAGGGAAAATGTCCCAGACGACTCCGGGATGCTTTTCGCTTTCTTAAAAGACGATACTTATGGTTTTTGGATGAAGGGTATGCGCGTTCCACTCGACCTATTTTGGCTCGATGCTCAAGGACGCGTCGTGTACGTTGCTCAGGATATTGCGACCTCTACGTACCCAAATGGCTTTTACCCATCATCGCCTGCCCGGTACGTCTTAGAGACCGTGGCAGGCTTCGCCCGCACTCACCGGATAGCCATCGGGACACGACTCGTATTGAAAAAATTCCCAAGCGTTACAGAATAATACTATCCACAATAGCGTTCCGCATTTGAGAGAGTACAATTACATCATTCGCACCACGGTGTTAATTAGTATTATTTTATTATCGTTTTACTCATGACCAAAACCTCAAAAACTACCGTTCGTTCCAAGACTTTTGTGGTACATGCGCCCAAGGTGGTTGAGAAAGTAGTCTCAAAAGAGACGCTGCACTACCGCGAGTTGGTCCCTCAGGTAGAGAAACGTGATGGACGGCTCGTTGCGTTTGATTTCGATAAGATTGCGACTGCAGTACGCAAGGCGATGGGCGAAGCAGAAGAGGGTGGGCAAGAAGATGCCATACTCGTGGCGCACCAGGTGGCGGGTGAGCTTGCGCGCTTTGCAAAGAAGTATAAGAGCTTCCTACCGACGGTTGAAGGGATGCAGGATTCGGTTGAGAAGTATCTGATTTTGAATGACTATGTAAAGACTGCGAAGTCCTACATTCTTTATCGCGACAAGCGAGCTCAGTTGCGCGCCGCACACGTTGATGTTCCTGCGCACGTGAAGAAACTCGCTGAAGAGAGCGCCAAGTACTTTAAGGATAATATATTGGGCGAATTCGTGTATCTCCGCTCCTACTCAAAATGGATACCAGAAGAAG
Organism: bacterium; assembly: GCA_043762685.1. Lineage (GTDB taxonomy): Bacteria > Patescibacteriota > Minisyncoccia > Phycocordibacterales > Phycocordibacteraceae > C7867-001. The sequence continues at coordinate 2,899 of JAYUMM010000072.1, forward strand.
GGCGTCGTGAGACGTGGGTTGAGACAGTTGATCGCTATATGGGTTTTATGAAAGAGAATTCGGGCACCAAATTCTCTGAGAAGGAGTACGCTGAGCTCCGAGCCGCGATTCTGAAGCAGGAAGTGGTACCTTCGATGCGTCTCATGCAGTTTGCTGGGGAGGCGGCACGGGTCAATAATATCTGTGCCTATAACTGCTCCTATATTGCTCCATCAAAACTCCGTGACTTCGCCGAGATCATGTATATCTCGATGTCCGGTACAGGCGCCGGGTTCTCGGTCGAGAGTGAGAATATTCAGGCGCTCCCCCAGATCAAATATCAGACGGGCGAGAAATTGCCGCTCCATTTTGTGGCTGACTCGAAAGAGGGGTGGTGCGACGCACTAACGCTCGGTATGGAGGCGTGGTATGCAGGCAAGGATGTTGACTTTGACTTCTCGCTCGTGCGCCCCGCAGGAGCACGCCTGAAGACCATGGGAGGCAAGGCCTCTGGCCCTGAGCCACTCCGCTCGCTACTCGCCTTTACACGTGATCGAGTTATTGCACGTCAAGGTCGCCGACTCAAGAATATTGATGCACACGACATAATCTGCAAGATTGGGGAGTGTGTGGTCGCAGGAGGGGTGCGCCGTTCAGCGATGATCTCACTTTCGGATCTCGACGATGTGGAGATGCGCGACGCTAAGAAAGGGCAGTTCTTTATGAGCGACCCGCACCGCTCGATAGCCAACAACTCGGCGGTTTATAACGTAAAGCCCGCGAACGAAGAGTTTATGGATGAGTGGGTGGCACTGATGAAGAGTCGCTCTGGCGAACGCGGCGTCTTCAATCGTGGTGGTCTGATGAAGCAGATGCCCGCAAGGCGTATTGCCAACTGGGCAGAGGCTGGCTACATTAAGAACAGTCGTGTGGTCGGCCCAGCGGGTACCAACCCCTGTGGCGAGATTATTTTGAAGAGTAAGCAGTTCTGCAATCTGACCGAGGTCATCGCCCGTAGCACCGACACCAAGGAGTCGTTGGTACGCAAAGCGCGTCTTGCGACTATGCTCGGCACCTACCAGTCCTCGCTCGAGCATCTCCCGTACCTCTCGAAAGAGTGGAAGGAAAACTGTCAGAGTGAGCGCTTGCTCGGAGTCTCTATTACTGGCCAGTGGGACTCTCCTGCGGTACGCAGTGCAGACACTCTCGCGGCAATGCGTGTAGAGACAATCGCGGTAAATAAAAAGTACGCAAAGAAGTTCGGCATCAATCAGTCGACGTCAATTACCTGCGTAAAGCCTTCAGGCACGACCTCTCAAACAATTGGTGTCGCTTCAGGTATGCACGCGCGACATTCACCCTACTACATCCGTCGCATTCGCATTAGTGCGACCGACTCACTCTTTAAGATGATGCGCGATCAGGGAGTGCCGTATCATCCAGAAGTAGGGCAGTCGATGGAGGAGGCCAATACCTACGTTCTTGAGTTCCCGGTAAAAGCTCCTGAGGGTGCCATTTGTAAAGATGACCTGACCGCTCTCGACCAGCTCGAACACTGGAAGATGGTGAAGATGAGCTTCACCGAACATAACCCATCAGTCACCATCTCGGTAGGCGACGATGAATGGATTGCTGTCGCTAACTGGGTGTATGCGAATTGGGAAATTGTCGGCGGCCTTTCGTTCTTACCACGCTCGAACCACGTGTACCGACTCGCGCCGTACGAGACCATTACTAAACAGCAGTATGAGGAGCTCTCGTTACGCTTCCCGCAGGTTGACTACTCGGCTCTGGTTCAATACGAGCGGAACGACGAGACTGAGGTCAAGAAGGAGCTCGCCTGCGTCAGCGGTACGTGCGAGATAATGTAAAAAAGAGCTTGCGAATGCGAAATCCCACGCCCCTGCGTGGGATTTCGCATTCGTTTTGCTACTCCGCACCCCACCACAGCACTTGCTTTTTATAGCAAAATATGTTTTAATTCTTGCTAGATAAAAGCTCTCTACACCACTGTTCGCCACAGCAGAAAGCGACTTATTTTAGGCCTTTCTCTGCTGTGGCGAAACTCGACTCCCGGTCGGGGCTATTGGCAGGAGATGACGCCATGAATCAGATCATGAACGCATCAGAAGGTATCACGGACGGGCAAATTGAAAACGCTGTCGCGAAATTGCGGGACGCGCTGCGCAAGCATCGCGGTGAGTTCCCGTCGAATGCAAGTCAGCAAGTGCTCGGGGTTGAAAACCTCGGCATGGAATTACTTGCCCCGTTCCGCCACCGCGTCGAGACCGTAAGGTTAATCGTCGTTCGGCAAGTGATTGTTGATCGCAGTCGCACCCCGCAGGAGGTTGTCAACGCGACTGGTCGCAAGCAGTCTGTCGATGGTGACATCCTTGCAACGATGCCACAAGGGGAGGGCGAAATAATGCATGTGCACTTCGTTCCAACCAGGTGCCGGTTGTCGGTCAAGGAGGTCGGCGCGTTTCTTGCGCAGTATGGACTCGTGTCGGATCCGCGTGCGCAAGCCGCGGTGAACGAAGCAGATCCGGCATTCGCCGACGACCACCCGAACGGGTCGCAGTGGGGTGATAACTGCTGCCTCATGTTCGATCGGTGGGACGGGAAGCGCGCTGTGCGCGGCAACCGTGGCCGTCACACTTGGCGTCGCATTTGGTGGATGGGGGGTGTCCCCGCTTCCCGTAGGTAAGTCCTTGGGTTTTGAGTATCAAAACTCTTTAGACCCTCAACCCTGTGCGCCGCTTTTCCAAGCGGCGCACTTTTTTGTACAATGAGTGCGGTAGTAGGTGAATATGAAAGTGATCACGGTTACTTTCTTTTGAAACCAGCATCCACACACCGAGAGTGTTAGTGACCACAGCTTTGGACAGAGCAGTGTGTGCAGACACTTTAGAAATAAAGATACTTGGTTTAGTGCAGAAATGCGAAATCCCACGCAGGA
>JAYUMM010000073.1:0-2904 GCA_043762685.1 bacterium
GCGGCATTTTTAGGCATTGCCTGTATACTCACAATTCGTGAGTTAGACCTTGGTCTAGGCTGGAGTGTTCCGTCTCACCTAACCGACGGCAGTTTTCGACCTAAAATTCTCACATAAGTGACGGCACCCCTGGCCGACGTTTTTCTCAGATAAACGACGGCACTTTTTGGGGTGAAAATCTCACCAAAACGACGGCACCTGGAAGGTTGCTATGATGGCCCCACCACCACGGAGGGGCGCATCATGAGATCAGTCACCAGGAGAAGGAATTTGGAGCGTAAAGTTGTTGAGTATTTGATCGAGGGCGCAAGTCAGCGTTGGATTATTTCGCATTTAAAAATTGGTGACCGCCGCATTCGAAAGATCGCGTCGATGGCCAAATTTTTCGGGTACCTCGACGGTACGGCGCTGCCGCCATACCCTGAGGCAATCTTTCCCGACCCAGAGGATCTGCGGTCGAAAAAAAGCTCTGAGGCCGACCAACAGCTTCTTTTAAAGAAGGACTGGATCGCAGAGCGGCTCGAAGTGGGTTGGCGGCCAATAACTGTGTTTGAAGAGTGCGGGCTTTCGGTGACTCGGGCCAGTTTTTATCGTTTTTTACATCGACACGCGATTATGAATATCGGTCGCCCGTACCGGCGGGTGGTGCCCGAGATCGTGCACGAGCCGGGAGAATGTTTGCAACTCGATTGGGGCAAGCTCAGGGATGTGATTGACCCCGAGACGGGCAAGAGAAAGCCGCTCTGGGCATTTGTCGGCATCATGGGGCACTCGCGGTTTATGATGGTGCGACTCGTGTGGACCAACGATGTGGCGACAACACTCGAAGCCATGGCCAGTATGTTTGTTGAACTTGGCGGTGTGCCGAAAAAAATAACGTCAGACAATCCGAAATGTTTTTCGCTAGAAGCTTCAGATTTTGAGCCGATATTAAATCCCGCGTTCGAGAGATTTGCCGACCACTACGGTTTTACCATCGAGTGTTTGCCGCCGAGTGACCCGCAAAAGAAGGGCAAGGTTGAGCGGCAGATGTCGTTTGTTCGGCGAATTTACGAAGCACACGGGCCAGAGTGGTTCGGCCTCGACGAGAGCCAGGCCTATATGAACAAAAAAGTATTAATCGCCAATGACCGTCGGCACGGCACGACGCAAAGAAAGCCGATGGATGATTTTTTGCAAGTTGAAATAAATTTTTTAAAACCACTGCCGGCGGTAGCGTACCAGGTCGAAGAATTTGCCGAAAGCCATGTGCGCAAAGATGGCCACATCAGATTTAAAAATAAATATTATTCACTCGACGACAAGTTCATTGGCGAAGATGTATTTATAATCGGAAGTCAGACCCAAGTGACAATCTATCACAAGGGGCAGCTCATTGAACTGCACGAGCGGCTTCTTGATCCAAACCGCTCGAAGCAAACAAAGCCGCACCATTTAAAGCCGTGGGAGCAAGCCATGGGCGAGGGTTCGTTTTACCGCAAAAGGGCGCAGACGCTCGGCCCCGATGTTGACCGAATGATTGTGATCTTACTCGGGCAGGGCCAAGGATTTATCGATACTAGAAAAATCTGGGGTGTTTTGTCGCTCGACAAAAAATATAAAAAAGAGGCCATCAACCGCGCCTGCCGCGACGCCATTAATTTGGGCGAGTTCGGTTTTAGAATCGTGCAGAGTTTACTTCGGCTTCAGGTCAAAGAGTCGGCACCGGCTGCCGATGCGCCAAAGCCCGCCGGCGAAAACAAGTTCGTTCGATCAATGAAAGAATACGAAGAGCAATTAAAGCTACTTCACTAAACCAAAAAAAGAGAGGTAAACAAAATGAATGTAGAAACAATAAAGACCCAGCTAAAGTCGCTGCGGCTTGCGACGGCCAGTCGAGCTGTCGACGACATATTGGGTCGCCACAAGAAGGCTGTAAATCTCGCTTGGGTGGCCGAGCTTTTAGAGAGTGAAATCGACGGCCGAAAACAAAATGCCCTTGAGACTCGAATCAAACAGGCCGGGTTCCCTGAGCTAACGACACTCGAGAACTTCGACTGGGCATTTAACCCGAAAATCGACGAGGCAAAAATCCGTGAGCTGGCGAGTCTAAAGTTTTTGGATAATCATGAGATCGCATTATTTTTAGGGCCACCGGGCGTTGGTAAATCTCACTGCGCGCTCGCCATCGGTCATCTTGCTGTGCGCGCGGGGCACCGAGTATTTTGGACTTCGGCCAAACGACTCTCGAGACAAATTATTGCGGCCAAGGCCCGCGACACTCTCGACATGTTTTTTAAAAAAGTTTTGGCCTGCAAGCTCTGGATCATCGACGACTGGGGTGTCATCACTATGGAGCGCGACGTAGCCGAAGAAGTGTTCGACCTTCTCGACCGCCGAAAATACTCGTCGGCGCTCATACTGACATCAAACCGCGCCGTCGGCGAATGGGGCCAAGTGTTCCCCGATGTTGTACTCGCCAACTCGACGGTCGATCGCATGTTCGAGCACGCCCACCATGTAATTTACGACGAAACGGCACCCAGTTATCGACTCAAAGGGCGCATCAAAACGAGAGATGTTGACATGGACAAAGAGAAAATTTAAAAAACCGTAACTTCCAGGTGCCGTCGTTCAAGTGAGACGATAGTGCCGTCGGTTATGTGAGACGCGACACAAAAACTAGGCGCATTTATTGTATTCGTTGGCCTACCTATATTGGTCGGGCTTCTTTCTTATTTATTTCGAATTCGATTCGACATCGAAAAATTGTTGTTTTCAGAGGCTCAAAAAATTATGTTTTCAAATCAATATTTGAAGCAAGGCCTTGTGCTCTCAAATCTAAAATTGACCTTTTTTTCTTGTGCAGTGTATTTGCAGCTTGTTCACTATTATTTCACTATTCACGTACTGCCAAAATTCAAT
>JAYUMM010000074.1:0-1008 GCA_043762685.1 bacterium
CCAGGTGCGCAAGCGCTTCGGTGGTCAAGTCGTATCTAACGCGCCGTTTATCTTTCGGGTCTTCTCTCCCCTCAATAAGACCGCGTAGAAGGAGGGTGCGCAGTGCGGTGGCAGAATTGACCCCACGCACCCAGTCAACTTCGCCGCGCGTCGCGCCGGTTTGATATGCGATGACCGCGAGTGTCTCAAGACTCGCTTTCCCTAAGTCGCGTGCAAGCTCGCTCTCGCGGAGCTTCTTTACGACCGGTGCCGCTTCAGGCGACGTACGGAGTTCTACTTCGGCTGCGGTCTCAACTAGCGCGACCCCACTCCCCTTGAGGAGGTCGACGAGTGCACCGATCACGAGAGTGAGCTCCTTTTCATCAAGGTCGAGCAGCTTCTCTACCTGTTTTTTCTCAAGGGGGCCACTCGCGGCGAAGAGAAGGGCGTGGACCGCAGCAGGAGGCGTGAGCATTTCCCCATTGTAACGGGCACACCCCTCCCTCGCAACGCTGCCCATTGGGGATGCTAACCGTAATGCGGGACGGAGGCAGAGGCGGTGTGACTAATGCGAATGTCGCCATGCTGGTCGAACTGTTCGACAGCCACCGCACCCTGCTTCACCAGCTCAAGAAGAGCAAGAAATGAGACGATAACCTCTACCTTTTCTCGTGCACCACTAGCGAACTCTTTAAAGGAGAGAGTGATCGCACTCTGCACCCGCTTGGCAAGCTGGTCCATCATCTCTTCGATACTCACAAGCGGCTTCACCCGTGCCTCAGGGAGCTCCTCCACCTCTTCGCGCGCGGCGAGTACGCGCGCGAGCGCCTCAGCGAGCGCGCTCGGTGAGAGGTCGCGTGCAGGTGAGAAGAAGGGTTCAGGTGCCCGCTCACCCGCACGCACCATCATGGTCTTGCCAAATATTTGCGAGAACTCACGTGCGGCCTCACGCACTTTTTCATATACTGCAAGACGCTGCTTCAAGTCTTCAACATCGGCATTTTCGTCTTCTGAAAGGATGAGGTCGGG
>JAYUMM010000075.1:0-4266 GCA_043762685.1 bacterium
GCTATTATCATCGCCTCGGCTATTGAGCCGTGGGTCGCCTTTTTTATCCGCCGGGGTCTTCCGCGATTTATAAGCGCACTCCTAGTGTACGTGTCGGTATTTGGTTCGGTGTTTGCACTTCTCTACTTCTTCTTCCCGCCGATTGTGGCTGATGCGGCAGGATTCTTCTCAGCTATGCCCGCCTATCTCGATACACTCAATATCTCAGCAACATTCCCCACACTCGCGAACCCGTCTACGGCATTAAGTGCAGCACAGGGGAGTCAGTCATTTCTGCAAACACTCCTCTCGTTCCAATCACTCTTCACAACAAAGTCAGGAGGTGTGGTCCAGCTTGTTACAGCGATCTTCGGCGGTATCTTCTCGCTCTTACTCATTATCGTCCTCTCCTTCTATTTTGCACTTCAAGATACCGGCGTTGACGACTTCTTGCGTCTCGTGATGCCGGTCAAATATGAGGATTACTCGGTTGATCTCTGGAAGCGCTCCCAGAAGAAAATTGGACTCTGGATGCAGGGCCAAATACTGCTCTCAGTTATCGTCGCTATTCTGGTATATCTCGGACTGCTAATTATTGGCATTCCGTACGCACTGCTTCTATCGGTCTTTACCGCTATAGCAGAAATTATCCCCGTGTTTGGATCGCTTATAGCGGGAGCTGTTGCGGTCATCGTCGCGTATGCCTCGGGCGGCGTGCCACTCGGTCTTATTGTTGCCGGGCTCTATGTCGTAGTGAATCAATTCGAGTCGAATCTCATTTATCCACTTATTGTGAAAAAGATTGTGGGTATCCCGCCGCTCCTGGTTATTGTGGCACTTATCGCGGGCTACACGCTCGCGGGCTATTTGGGGGTGGTACTCTCGGTACCGGTCGCGGCAGTCATACTCGAATTTATTAACGATTTTGATAAACGGAAGCGGCGCGAACACGCCCACGCATAATGGCTCATATATGAGTGCGCGCTACATCACCACCACACTGCCATACGTAAATGCCGATCCGCATATCGGGAATGCACTTGAGTTCGTACAAGCCGATGCGTATGCCCGCGCGCTTCGTGCGCGGGGTGACGACGTATTCTTTAATATGGGGACCGACGAGCATGGTCAGAAGATCTTCCAGGCAGCCGAGAAGGCAGGGAAAGATGTGCATGACTATGTCGACCACTACTCGCTTGAGTTTAAGAAGCTCGGTGAGGCACTTGATCTCTCGTATGATGCATTTATCCGCACGACCGATCCGGCGCACTACCGCGCGGCACAAGAAATGTGGCGCCGCTGCACGGAAGCGGGAGATATCTATAAGAAGTCGTACACAGGTACCTACTGTGTGGGTTGTGAAGCATACAAGACCGAGAAGGATCTGGTCGACGGGAAGTGCCCGATCCACCCGTCGCTTACGCCCGAAACTATCTCTGAAGAGAATTACTTCTTTCGATTTTCGAAGTATCAAGAAAAGCTGCTCGAGTATCTTGCGCGCCCGGGCGCCATTATCCCCGAATGGCGTCGCGAAGAGGCGATCAATTTTGTGCAGAGTGGACTCGAAGACTTTAGTATTTCACGCGAAAAAAAACGCCTCGCGTGGGGCGTACCGGTGCCTGGTGACGACGATCAGGTGATGTATGTTTGGTTTGACGCGCTCACGAGCTATATCTCAACCCTCGGTTGGCCCGACTCCGTTGAAGCTACGCGGGGCACGCCCGACTTATTTCAGAAGTTCTGGGAGGAAGGCACCGTACTCCAGATGGCAGGGAAGGATCAGGTACGCTTTCAGTCGCTTATGTGGCAGGCGATGCTCATGAGCTCACAGGTAAAAAATACCGATCAGGTGTTTTATCACGGGTTTATTAACTCGGGCGGGCAACGCATGAGTAAGTCGCTCGGGAATGTGATCAACCCGTATGATCTGGTGAAGAAATATGGCACTGATGCGACGCGGTATATGTTCTTGCGGCACGTACACCCAGTCGAAGATTCTGACATCACTTGGGAGCGTCTCGACGAGTGGTACACCGCGAACTTGGTCAACGGTCTTGGTAATGTGGTGGCGCGTGTTATGCAACTCGCAGAAACAAATCTCTCCAAGCCAGTTGAGCTGACTCATGAAAGCGAATCCGACGTATCGGTCGCGGCACATACTGAATCCTTTGAATTCAATCAGGCACTCGACAGTATCTGGGAACGCATCGGGCAAAATGACGCACTCATTGCTCTTAAGAAGCCGTTTGCCGGAATCAAGTCCGACGATGCGGGTGTTCGTGATGAAGCGGAGCTCATCCTCAAAAAACTCGTAAGTGAATTGCATGCTATTGCGTTTGATTTAAAACCCTTTATGCCCACCACCGCAGAGAAAATACTGCAGGCAGTGAAAGACAATAAGAAGCCTGAGAACCTGTTCCCACGGCTAGTCGCATAACAGTATGGATGTTCGCTATATAGACGCGCACTGTCATATTCAGTTTGATCAATACAAAGGGGACCAGGCAGAGCTCATCGAGCAGATGCGTAGTGAAGGTGTGATGGGTGTTGTGGTTGGCTGCGACCGTGTGTCATCAGAAAAGGCCGTCGCGCTCACTGAGAATAACGAACATTTGTATGCGTCGATCGGTCTGCACCCCAACCATACCGACGAAATTTTTGATGCCGATGGGTATCGCGCGCTCGCTGCGCGAGCGCGCGTCGTCGCAATAGGGGAGTGTGGGCTGGATTATTTCAGACCAATTGAAGTAAATGATACGGTAAAAGAAAATCAGAAAACACTATTTAAACAGCATATCGCACTCGCAACAGAACTCGATAGGCCGCTTATCATCCACGGCCGGCCAAGTAAGGGTACGGTCGATGCATACACTGACCTCTTAGAGATCTTAGGAGAAGCGAAGAGTGCGCACCCGAACTTGCGTGGCGATATCCACTTTTTCGTTGGTGGCGTTAAAGAAGCTGAGGCGTTTATCGCTCTTGGCTTCACACTCTCCTTTACTGCCGTCATAACCTTCGCGCGCGACTACGACGAAGTGATTCGCTCCGCGCCACTTACCTCGATTCTCTCTGAGACTGATGCGCCCTACGTCGCGCCGCTCGCTCGAAGGGGGCAACGTAACGACCCGCTCGCAGTCGTCGACGTTGTGTCTAAAATCGCCGAACTTCGTGGCGAAGACCCCGAGCTCGTCCGCGCCACTCTTGTCTCAAACTCTGAGCGTCTCTTTGGTATATAAAAAGAAAGAACCGCCGCACCGATGTGGAGTCGGAGCGATTGCTTCTTCTCCGTCGGTGTGGCGGCCGCATTATTCGGCGTCCTTCTTTGTTGGGCCGCTCGTTTCGAAAATCGCTGCAAAAATGCATGCAATGGCGACGATAACGAGAAGCACTTGCCACCAGGCAAGAGGAGTGCCGTCCCCCTCCTGTGCTCTTTGCTTTTAGCTGCAGACGTGATACGATGCCGCTATTATGGCTAAAAAGCTCGAAGAAGAGGTGCGCGATGAGGCGTTTGAAAGCGTTGGTGACGAGCCGCGTGTGTACGAGCTTGGTTTCCATCTCGATCCAGAACTCCCGACCGAGGAGGTAAAGAAGGCATACCAGGCAGTACGAGAGTCTATTACGAGCCAGGGGACCTTCGTTGCTGAAGGGGAGCCGGAGAAGATTCAGCTCGCCTACACCATTTCGCGCCACGAGGTGGCTGGCCGCCGCGACTTCGACTCAGCGTACTTCGCGTGGATCGCCTACGAGACCACTCCTGCGTCTCATGCCGAGATACTCACCGAAGCAAATGCGAATAAGAACATCGTGCGTTTCATAGACCTTTTGACGACCAAAGAAGCAGTGCGCCATGCGGTCGAGATGCACGAAATCGCTCTCACGATGCCAGAGCGAGTCGAGGATGCAGATGCGGTTGCAGGTACCGAGCTCGATGCGGTGCTCGAGAACGTAACTATTTAATATGTATCTCAACAAGGCATTTCTCTACGGCAATCTGACGCGCGATCCCGAGTTGAAAGCGCTCCCAGGTGGCAGCAACGTCGCGTCCTTTGGGCTTGCAACGAATCGTACCTTTAAAGACAAGAACGGAGCAAAGCAAGAGGCAACCGAGTTTCATAATATTGTCGCATTCGGCCGCACTGCCGAAGTCATCGCGCAGTACTGCAAGAAGGGCCGCCCGATCTTCGTCGAAGGTCGCATCCAGACCCGCTCATGGGACGATAAAGAGACGGGTAAGAAGAATTACCGCACCGAGATCGTCATCGACAACTTTCAGTTCGGTGCTGATGG
>JAYUMM010000076.1:0-3333 GCA_043762685.1 bacterium
TGAAGACATTCGGACTTGCCAGTGTCATATTTATTTTATTTTGTACGGCAGACCTTGCTCGCGCCGATACGATTGTTAATTCCCTCATTTCTTCTGACACAACATGGACTAAAGCGGGGAGCCCATATCTCGTAAAAGATATCATCGTCATTGATAAGGGTGCAGTGCTCTCGATTGAGCCGAGAGTCGTTGTCCGGTTTGACCCCAGCACTCTGCTTACGGTACGCGGCAGTTCACAGGCATGTGGTATCGCTGATGATCCTATTCAGTTCACCTCAGATGGGAGCGCGTGGGCAGGGGTAGCATTTGATTCAGGAGGCAAATCATCGCTCTGGATCACGTTCGTATCAGAAATGCTGGTGGTATTTTTGACGCTTCGTCTCAAGAGCTCTCAATTTCGAACGCTGCTATTACCGACAGTGACACTTGATACATGTTTAATTCTTGGCTTAAGCTTGCAGTATGGGCGGTGCCACTATTAGCTCTCTATATCGCGATAGTCTGGAAGTACTGCAAATCTCGCAAATTACAGACCCCATAATCTCCAAGACGGTCATAGGTGAAGACTATGAGTGGTAGCACTCAGACCCTTCGCCATCAAGGCCCGCCACACGCGAGCTCTTACTTCATCCCCAAGTGGGGGGTGACAAATATAGCCAGTGACGTGTACAATCGTGTTAGCTTGTTCTTGAGCTGGCCAACTCGGTCGTTGTTTCTCCGGTACAGCAACGACAGCAAAGACAAGCAACGCTCGTCTCCGGATAGCAAAGCAAGACGAGAGGGCCTGGTATGCTCAAGCACATCCAGAAGAGTATCTATCGATAGCTGCTTACGGTAGAAACTTAACGCGATTGAGCGTGCAGCCCCCAACCTCCTGGACGTGGGGTACGCAAGAGAAAAGGGTGAGAGTGCTTTGGTGATCTAGGTCCAACGATGCTCTCACCCGCAGGCCCCGATTCTCGGTGGCCTTTTCTGTTGCTGAATCTCCTCCTTTTTCCTTTTAGACAGTATTTTTCAAATACATTGACGTCACCTCATTTGAGTGATATAAAATATTCCAGAACGAATTTCGTTTGTTCTGTTCCATCAACCAACCAGAAAAGAGGCCAAACATGGCAAACAACACCGCTTCCCTCGACCAAGAGATAGGCAAGAATCGCATCATCTTAGGGATGATACGTAAGTGCGGATTCAGTTCTGTGCGGGAGTTCTGTCGTCAGAATCAAATAGATCCGATCGGGTTGGGAAAAATAATTAGACAGACCACCACCCCGGCGAAGAAGAATGGCTTATCGCGGCTGATCGTAGTAAAGCTCGCTGAGTGCCTTGAATGTTCGCCGGAAGATTTTTTCTCGGAACCCCCTCAGGGTTGGGTCGAAGCGTTCTTTGGCGAGATGCAAGTCAATGCTGCGACTGAGCTCGCTGAGCGCGCACTCCCCGACAGGGCTTGTGCGCGTGTTGAGGATGCACATTTTGTAGAGGAGCTACTCCAGCTTTTGAACAAGCGTCAACGAATGATCATGCGTCTTCTCTACGGGGTCGGCGTACCCCAAAAGAAATTCTGGGAGGTGGCAGAAATGCTCGACATATCGATCACGAGGGTTATCGAGGTCAAGGAAAGAGCACTCCATAAACTGAAAGAAAAAGGTCGAAAGGCTTACCCGAAGCAGTTCATGGAGTACTCTCGCAATCAGTAACTTGATGGTGAGGGGGAAAGGCGCGGCAACGCGCCTTTTTTGTACCACTCACTCGTGCCCGAGCTTACGCAACCACGCTTTCTGGCGGCGCGCATACTGCCAGAGCTTCGTCGAGAGTGTAGGGAGGAGTGATGCCTCGCTTCGCTCACCGTGCAAATATTCGCCAATGATTTTATACTCGAGACCAAGCTCATTGAGGCGAGCATCCCCGACCCGTTCGCGTACGCGCCACACCTCGTCGACTAGGCCGCGCGTAAATGCACTTGCGAGACGGGTGTCGATGCGTGCGCAAAGCTCATCTTTTGAAGGATTTATGACAATCCACTCCACGGCGTAAGTCGGCGCACCCTTTGGACGCGCCGGGACCGACCCCTTTGTATCAATAATCTCGAGTGCACGAATAAGGCGCCGGCGATTCTTGGGATCAAGCTCTTTTGCACGGCGCGTATCTTTTGCGCAAACGCGCGCATATAACTCTTCGGTTGTGAGTTCTTCAAGCTCTGCGCGCAGTGCTGGGTTGGCATCAACCTTTGCGGGTAGCCCGGTGAGAAGAGCATCAAAGTAGAAGTGAGTCCCACCGACAAGGATGGGTACTTTGCCGCGCGCAGTAATCTCGCGTATGAGGCGTGTTGCGTCGGCGACGAAGTCGCCGGCAGAGTACGTTTCTTCAGGCTCGCGTATGTCGATCAGGTGGTGGGGTACCCCATGCATCTCTGATGCTGAAATTTTTTCGGTACCAATGTCGAGACCGCGATATACCTGGCGCGAATCGACTGAAATTATTTCGCCACCCTCCCCGAAGGGGCTCCCTCGGGGCTTGAGTGCTTCGGCTATTGCGCGTGCTGATTTACCTGAGGCAGTGGGCCCAGCGATGCAGAGAATGGGTGGTAGTTGTACGTCGGAAGCCATACGAGGTAAGATTATATACGAACCTTACTCGCAACCTGTAACCCTGTCACTCATGAAAGAAACCAAGAGCAACTACTGTGAGAATTGCGGCGAGTTCCATGACTTCGTCCACGACCATCTCTCACTCGTAAAGGTGGGGGAGACCGTACCCGATTTCGAGTTTGAAGTCTTTCACCAAGGTGAGATCAAAACAATGAGCCTCTCGAAGTTGCGCGGTACCTGGGTGGTACTCGTCTTCTATCCGGCCGATTTTACTTTTATTTGCCCGACCGAGCTCGAAGAGCTCGCGAAGCTCTACCCTAAGTTCCAGGCACTCAATGCCGAGATTATATCGATGTCGACCGACACGGTCTTTACTCACAAAGCATGGTACGACACATCGGCAGGTATAAAAGAAATTAAATATCCAATGGCGGCCGACCCGTCGGGTAAAATCGCAGACGCATTCGGTGTACTTGTTGAAGGAAGCGGGCCAGAGCTCACTCCAGACGAAGGGCTCGCGCTGCGCGGTACCTTTATGATCGACCCCACCGGTACACTCCGCTCGATGGAAATCAATGACAACTCGATCGGTCGTAAGGGTGCCGAGACACTGCGCAAGCTGCAAGCCGCGCAATATGTCGAGTCGCATAAAGGGAAGGTCTGCCCAGCATCGTGGGAGCCAGGAGATGACACGCTCGAGCCCGGGCTCGATCTCGTTGGCAAGCTCTAGAATGGGCTGTTGACC
>JAYUMM010000077.1:0-2361 GCA_043762685.1 bacterium
ATCTGTTCGGCTTCTTCTTTATTTACCGCGACGACTTCAGTGGCCGCGTAGAGCGAAGCGAGTGTCTCTTTGCCCATGCGGATCTGGAAGGTACCAGGCTGGAAGGCGAGTTTCGTTTCTGGGTGTGCACGGAGCCACTCGGCAAGTGCTGCATGGAACGCTTCTGTATGCTCAGCAAGTGAGGAGAGATACATCCATTTCGGCGCGATCAGTTCTTCTGGAAGAGCGTATGGGTAGGGCTCGTGGCGAATAAGAATCGTACGCTCAGCTTCATACGAGAGGACATAGTGGTGGTTGGTAGGCATCCCCTTATTCACTACAACATAGCGCGTGTCTACCTTCTCTTCGGCAAATTTTGCGAGAATATCGGTACCGCCTTGATCTTCTCCCACATTTGAAATGAATCCAGTTGTGAGCCCCAAACGTGCTGCAGCGACAGCTGCATTTGCTGCATTCCCGACCGCAGGTACGATGGTCGCCGATTCGTACGGAATCTTAGCGCCCCATACCATAGAGATAGTGCAGTTCTCGTGATTAATATCGCAGTTGACGTGCGCCTCTTTAAGTTTAATAAATTCGTCGACGACTGTGTCGCCAATTGCAATGAAGTCCATATAAAGACAAATATACCATGCTATGCATGCTAAACTAAGCGGATGATGACTGACCTTGTTGCTATTGCTCGCTCGTTATTCGCCCCAGGCAAGGGAATCCTCGCCGCTGATGAAAGTGTTAATTCGGCGACGAAACGTCTCGCTTCTTACGGTATCGCGACGAGCCCTGAGATGCGCCGCCAATTTCGCGACCTATTCTTCGGGGCCGAAGATATAGAAAAATACCTATCGGGCATTATCCTCTTCTCCGAGACGTTTGAAGAAAAGGGAAATGACAAGAAGCTTTTTACCGATTCGCTTGCGGCGCGTGGCATCGCACCTGGGATAAAGGTAGATGGAGGGACTGAGCCGATGAGTGAAAGTCCTAATGAGCTCATTACCCAAGGACTTCTCGACCTCCCCGAGCGTCTCGCCGCATACAAGAAGCAGGGTGCAGTCTTTACTAAGTGGCGTGCGGTAATCCGTATCGATGGCGATACGCTCCCGAGCACGACGGCTCTTCATGAGAATGCGAAGCGTCTCGCGCAATACGCGAAAGAGGTGCAGAGTGCTGGGCTTGTGCCGATTCTCGAGCCAGAAGTCCTTCTTGACGGTAATCATAGTCGCCAGCGCGCACGCGCGGTGATTGTCGAGACGATGGGGACTCTTTTTTCGGTACTTGATGAGCTTTCGGTTGATCGCGCGAGTATTATCATTAAAACGGCGATGGCACTTTCAGGAAACGCGAGCGGGAGGGTAGACACGCCCGAAGAGGTCGCCGAAGACACCGTCACGGCACTCATAGAGAGTATTCCACGGCAGATTGCAGGTATCGTGTTTCTCTCTGGCGGACAAACTCCTGATCAGGCAACTGCCAATCTTACTGCAATAACGAAGGCCGCGCGCGCTCACAACGCCCCTTGGCCGCTCACTTTCTCGTATGCGCGCGCGCTCCAAGAAGAGGCGCTCGTTGTGTGGGGAGGGAAAGAAGAAAATGTGAGCGCCGCCCGCGCCACATTCGTCGAGCGTCTCAAAAAGGTTTCTGACGCCCTCGCCTAGAGGCCGTTGCGGGATGGTGAGTGGTACGGTATAGTCAGTCGATATGATAACGCTCAACGTCGAGAAACGTACTCAGATAGGCTCCACGCCTTGGAAGCTTCGCCGCGAAGGATTCATCCCTGCGGTGGTATACGGCGCCCATCATGAGTCGACTCCCGTCACCATTGAGGCACGCGCCTTTCAGAAAGTGCTCCGTGATGCCGGTGAAGCGACGGTGGTAATGCTTGCTGGTCTCGATAAGGCACTCCCAGCTCTTATTCATGAGGTTGATCTCGACCCTCTCACTAGTCTCCCGCGCCACGTCGATTTCTATGCCGTTACCAAGGGCGAGAAGGTAGAAGTGGCGATCCCACTTATGTTTGTGGGCGAATCTCAGGCAGTCGAGGCAGGAGCCAACCTGGTGCGCGTGATGCATGAGCTCGAAGTGAAGGCAGACCCAATGAACCTCCCTTCTACTATTGAAGTTGATATTTCGGCACTCAAGGTGGTTAGCGACCGTATTACCGCAGGAGACCTTATTCTCCCGACCGGTGTTGAGCTTATGGTAGATGCCGAAGAGGTTGTCGCGCTCGCGCAAGAAGTGGTTGAAGAGAAGGTAGAAGTCGCAGCCGCAGATATCGGCTCGATCGAAGTCGAGAAGAAGGGCAAAGAAGACGACGCTTCTGAAGAAGCGAAGTAATACCCAGAGTACTAGAGAGCAAAATACACG
>JAYUMM010000078.1:0-2237 GCA_043762685.1 bacterium
TATGGGTTCCCCACTACTGACGACCGCGATTTCTTCGAGCTTATTCTCTCCGTTTCGGGAATCGGCACCAAGACCGCACTTAGTGTGCTCCGCCGCGCCTCTCGCGAAGCACTTGAGGGAGCAATTGGAAAGCGCGACCTAAATTACCTCACCAAAGTAGTCGGGTTGGGGAAAAAGAGCGCCGAGAAGATGCTAGTCGAACTCGCCGATAAAGTGGGTCCCCGCTCACACGACAATGCCGACGGTGAAGTCTTCGATACGCTCGTCGCACTTGGCTACACCGAGCGCGAAGCGCGCAAAGCACTCCAATCTATTCCCGACAGTGCGGTGGGTAAAGACAGTCGTCTGAAAGCTGCACTCTCCTCGGGTTAAATTTGTTATTATTCTACTATGGAACATGACGCGTGGTTTTTTATAGGGACATTTGTGTTCATCTTTCTTATTTGGATTGCGACCGGAGGTCCCGTCCACCCCATATCCTTCACGGGCCCAACACTCGCTCTACCGGGAGCACTCGGTGGCGGGACGTACCTACAACTCCCTCGATCAGCTTTCAGTATCGGAGGTTCGAATATCTCTCTCCCCGGATCGTCAGACGGCCGAGCAGGGTCAAACAATTCTGGGGGTTCCAGTTTCTCGTCGTCGCCCGCACCAACGCTCGTGAGCGGTGTCACTTTTGGAGAATCATCGCTCTATCGAGGAATGGTTTCGATGAATCATTACGTATCTGGCGCTGGTGCGTCAGACCCAAGAAATGAGTATCTCGAGATAACCGTAGCCCAGGATGCCGGGGTACCGATCGATCTCACTGGGTGGACACTCGTAAGTGCCGCGAGTGGTAGTTCTACCGTCATACCTAAGGGCACTGAGGTACCCACATCAGGAGTGGTGAATGCCGCACAAGACATTATTCTCTCTCCGGGTGAACGAGCAATTGTCATGAGCGGACAATCACCCATCGGGGCCTCTTTCCGAGAAAATAAATGTATCGGTTATTTCAGTACCTTCCAAAAGTTTTCTCCTTCCCTGCCGCAGAACTGCCCAGTACCGTCTAGTGAGCTGACGAAATTCTATGGGAGCGATTATATTCGCGATGCCGCCTGCATTAACTACGTTAATACGCTTTCGCGTTGTCAGGTCGTGCTCTCACCTCCTGTCACGGTCTCAGGATCCTGTCAGAGCTTTTTGGTAAATTATCTCAATTACAATGGATGTGTCACTGCACACCAGTCAGACCTCGATTTTAAAGGCAATACTTGGCGACTCTACCTTGGCCGCACATCAGCGATGTGGCGTACCGAGCACGAGGTTGTAAAACTACTCGACAGCACCGGGAAAACCGTCGATGCGTTTAGCTACTAAAATAGTGTGCGCCCGGCAGGGAACGATCCTGCGACCTTCTCCTTAAAAGGGAGCTGCTCTACCAGCTGAGCTACGGGCGCGTGTGGAAACACTATCATTTCTTATATATTTCGACTACACCTCAAGTGCGAACTTCTCGAGCGAGAGTGCAAGATCAAGATTGCCGCGGCGAGCGTTTTGCAAAAGCTCGATGAGCGCGAGCGAGAGCTCTCGCGACTCTTTTGGCGTCCAATACCGACTTCCCCTAGCCATCAGGTCGCGCGCCTTCCAGTGGAGGAGGCCGTGGGTCATCTCGGGCGCGTCACCAGCGCGATACGCCTGATTAATCTCGAGCCAGAGTTTTTCTCGATCCCGCACACCGAGTGCATCCACGAGACCAGAATTAAAACCACGCACGTCTTCTCGTGCGACCAGTGCATCATACGCATATACCAGTTTGGCTTTCGCAGCGATTTTCTTTACTTTTGTAACCGCAAGTTTTGGCGCAAGAATAATGATCGCATTGTCTGATGCGGCGAGTGTGTCGAGTGCATCATCAAGCACCGTGCTCGAAACCTCCCCGTCATCCCCCTCATCACTGGTAGCACGTGCAGCAGGTAACGGGTCGTCAATCAAAATCAAAAGGCGCGACACAAAGAGCCCGCCCGAGCTGGCTGCATCATCGAGTACCACGCTCGTAAGCTCCTCACGCGCGAGACGTACATACGCGAGATTCGGCTCCTTCGCGCGCGCCGCCGCTACCCAGGCAAATGCCTTGCTGCGTACTTTCTCGAGGTCGGTGCCGTGAAAAAGGTATATCATTGCGCCTGCATCGTCCCCCAATCAGCACCAAACTTCATTGTCGCAATAATCGGTATACCGCGTGTCTCACTCAC
>JAYUMM010000079.1:0-4583 GCA_043762685.1 bacterium
GTGGGTGCTCCGGTGGGGCCCGTCAACTCTGCTGAGGCGAGTGCGTGGTACGCTCGATGAATAATCGCGTGTGTATCGAGCAGTACAATACGTTTCTGATTCAGTGATTTATTCTTCATACGAAATACTGCGTGATCCATCGGAGCGCACGGTCAAAGTTATTTTCATCGCAGGAGTAGGGAGCGCATCGGCGACTTTCTCGGGCCACTCGAGCAGAATAAGATTCCCTGTATCTTGCATCAACTCATGAAACTGAAGTGGCGCAAGATCACTCCCCTCTTCAAGCCTATACGCATCAATATGTATCAATCGCACAAATGTAGAATATTCACTATTCAGTTTGTATATTTTCTCGAGCACGAATGTGGGACTACTCACCACCTCGTCGACCCCAAGCGTGTGCGCAATCGCTTTGGTAAAGGCCGTTTTGCCCGCCCCAAGCTCGCCTGAAAGGGTGATGAGGGTCGCGTGAGTACTTGGCGAAAGCAATCCGACCAATCGAGTCGCCTCGTCATGCAGTTCAGAAAGTGTTTGAACGACTTTTTCCATAGGACAATTGTACCGCCGAAAGCAGAAGTGGGCCCCGCCCCCAAAAAAGGGGCGGGCGCACTCGTCTGGGGTCACACGGCATCATTCACCGACGACCCCATTGGATCGTGTAAGCATTGCCGCACGGGCCGTCGACGGTCAACACGTCGACGTTTCTGTACTTGGTCGCCA
Source organism: bacterium (assembly GCA_043762685.1). Lineage (GTDB taxonomy): Bacteria > Patescibacteriota > Minisyncoccia > Phycocordibacterales > Phycocordibacteraceae > C7867-001. The sequence continues at coordinate 721 of JAYUMM010000079.1, forward strand.
TAACTGTACATCCCGCGGCACCGACTGGCGGGAGTACGCCACATCCAGCGACAAACAGTGCTAGCACAACTAGCGTGAGGACGAGCAACATCATCCGAAGCCGTTCAATTCTAATTCCGTTCATGGGGTCCTCCCGTGAAAGATTTGTGCACCGTCAGACCTGACGAGCTAACGCCATTATGCCAATAAAAATTGTACTTAGTCAACAGCCCAATCCCCTTTAGTTCGAGAATGGTATGATGCTGGCTATGGATTCACCTTTTGATTCTGCAAAAGAAAACGAGGCACTTGCGCACATGCACGAGCGCGAAGAAGAAGACGTTGCGCGCATTATTTCAGAAAAATATAATCTGCCGTATGTCGACCTCTCTTTGAAAGATATCGACAATGATGCGCTCCGCATTATTGTCGAAGAAAAAGCGCGCGCAGCTGGAGCAGTCGCATTTGCCAAAACAGCCAAAGAACTCTCACTCGCGGTTCGCAACCCAGACACGCCCGCACTTTCTTTACTCACGAGTGAGCTCACCAATCAGGGGTATGTACTTTCACTTTTTCTCACTTCGCAGAAAAGTCTCGATAAAGCATTTGCTCGTTATAACGACCTCTCGTTCGCTACGACGTCAAAAGCCGGTGTGTTTATTGTCTCACCCGAAGCGCTCACTGCTATTGAAAAAAACGGCGCAACAAAAGCGGCACTCAAAGACGAAATAGATACCGCGATTGCTCTCAAGTCGCTCGATCGTGTTTCGCATGTTCTTCAGATAGTAATGGCGGGCGCATTTGTACTCCGCGCTTCTGACATCCATTTTGAACCGAGCGAAACGACCTCTCTCCTGCGCCTGCGCATCGATGGTCAACTCGCTGATGCCTATCAGTTTGATCCCGCGCTCTACCACCAACTCAACTCGCGTCTCAAGCTTCTTGCAGGAGTAAAACTAAATGTCACCAATCAAGCGCAAGATGGCCGCTTCAGCATGATGAAAGGTAAGAATCAAATAGAGATTCGTGTCTCGCTCATCCCTGGTAACTATGGTGAGTCGATCGTGATGCGTATTCTCGACCCTGAGGCAACAAAAGTCTCGTATAAAGATCTCGGCATCCACCCCAAGCTCCTTACCCGTCTCGAGACCGAAATTCGCCGACCAAACGGTATGCTACTCACGACCGGGCCGACCGGGAGCGGTAAAACGACGACGCTCTACTCTTTTCTCCGTGAGATCCACACTCCCGAAATAAAAATTATTACAATTGAAGACCCGGTCGAGTACCACCTCGACGGCATCGTACAGACCCAAGTATCCGGGAGTGCCTACACCTTCTCCGAAGGGTTGAAGTCCATCGTGCGCCAAGACCCCGACATTATTATGGTGGGCGAAATTCGCGATGGCGAGACCGCCGACATCGCTATTCAAGCAGCACTCACTGGCCACTTCGTCTTCTCGACCCTTCACACCAACAATGCCGCCGGCACCTTCCCGCGCCTCGCAGACCTCGGTGCAGACCCAAAGTCATTTGGCTCAGCTGTCACCGTTTCAATGGCACAAAGGCTCGTGCGCAAACTCCACCCCGACCAGAAGTTGGAGCGGCCGCTTACAGGAGAAGAAAAAGAATTGATTACTAAAATACTCGAGCCGCTCACCGACAGGTCACTTATCCCAGAGAAAATCGAGACGGTGTGGGAGCCCGAACAAGCAGGCACTGAAGAAACGGGTTATAAGGGCCGTGTCGGGCTCTACGAAGCTATATTTATGGACGATGAGCTCGCCACCTTCTTGCGAGACAATCCACCTGAAAACGATATTGCGCGGCTCGCCACCAGGCAGGGCTTTCTCACGATGGCGCAAGACGGGGTGATTAAAGCACTCACTGGGGTTACCTCCCTCGCCGAAGTTATGGCGACAGTTGACCTCCCACGTTAATGCAGTCTCAAAAGAAACAGAAAAGGACACCCTAGGGTGTCCTTCGGTACGAGGGATACAGTACGCCGCGATCCCTTCAAGCGAGCTGGTTTATTGCTGGCCGAACAACCCTTCGGGCGTGCTTTTCCGAGACCGGCTGCCCAATCAAGTCTTGGGGGCAAGGACCCCACTTGCCTGTACTTATGGCCAACAGGTCTCCATATTGCATCCGCTCCCCCACTTGCAGTAAGCGGCCCATCACCGTATTTTCTGGGTCGAGATAATGATCTAATACATCAAATACCATGGTGATTCTCCTAAACGCCACAGGTATGGGCGTAGGGGTGGATTATACCTAAAAAAGTGGTTTTGTGTATATAAAACAAAATCCCGTACACAATCCTCCAGGCAAAACCCGCATAAATGCGGGGTGGACGAGACACCTGAGGATTTTCCCAGCGCCATAACCGAAGTTATGAACCAGAAAGTCCTTGGGGAAACGCCCGAAGCCGTCAAGCCTTGCCTAGAGGAGTGTGAATAGGATTAAGGGAACACATATTTCGGGCACATGCCTCGACCAAAAAACTATGCTAGAATGCTAGCATTATAGTAATTATATGTCAACCCTCTCAGACACTGGCATCTCTCTTTTGAAGTCGCTCGACGCAGCACTGCGCCCGGCTAATTGGGGAGAATATGTGGGTCAAAAACAGGTTAAAGCGAACGTTCGCATCGCTATCGACGCCGCAAAGAAGCGTGGGAGTATGCCTGAACATATTCTTTTCTATGGTCCGCCAGGAGTCGGCAAGACCACCCTCGCCCACCTCGTCGCCGCCACCCTCGAATCACCTTTAAAGAGTACCTCGGGCGTAGCCATTGAACGTGCGGGCGATCTTGCCGCTATTCTCACCAACCTCGAACCCAACACCGTCCTCTTTATCGACGAGATCCACCGTCTCTCTCGCAAGATTGAAGAGCTTCTCTACCCCGCACTGGAATCGGGCCACCTTGATATTGTGCTTGGCAAAGGACCCTCTGCGCGCACGGTCGAGCTTGCCCTCCCCCCTTTCACACTCGTTGGCGCGACCACGCGCGTAGCCGAGCTCTCAGGGCCCTTGCGCTCACGCTTTGGTGGTGGCGTGTACCAGCTCGATTTCTATACCGACCCAGACCTCCGCGATATTATTCGCCGCTCTGCTCTCCTTCTTGATCTCGACGCGCCAGAAGAAGTCATAGAGCGTATCGCGGCTCGCAGTCGGGCCACTCCACGCGTCGCAAACGCACTTCTGAAGCGCGTGCGCGACTTCTCTGAAGTGCATGAGCGCCCGCTCTCGGCCGCGCTCTGTGAGGAGGCGTGTGAGCTCTTTGGTATCGATGCCTACGGGCTTACGAAAGATGATCGACGCTACCTCGATACACTCCTCAAGAGTTTTCGCGGTGGACCTGCTGGCGTAGGGGCACTTGCGGCCGCTCTCCATGAAGATAGCGACACTGTCGAACACGTCTACGAACCGTACTTATTGCGACTTGGCTTCATTGAGCGCTCCCCCCGCGGCCGAATCCTCACTTCAAAGGGTCGTGAGTATTTGAGCGGTGAGAAAACCAATGGTATCTTTTAACTATGTCCGGACACAGTAAATGGTCACAAATTAAAAGGCAAAAGGCAGTGACCGATTCGGCACGGAGCCGTGTCTTCTCGCGCTTCGCGCGCCTTATTGCACTCGAGTCAAAGAAGGCCAATGGCATACTCTCTGCACCCGGTCTCTCTGTCGTCATCTCACGTGCTAAGGCAGTCAATATGCCGAAAGAAAATATTGAGCGTGCTATTGCGAAGGGCGCTTCAAAAGATGGGGGCAATCTCGAGCAAGTCGTCTATGAGGCATATGGCCCCGGCGGTATAGCACTCATTGTCGACGCCCTTACCGACAATAAGAATCGCACCACGCAAGAGATTAAACACCTCCT
>JAYUMM010000080.1:0-3910 GCA_043762685.1 bacterium
AAAGAGGTTAAAAATCGAAAGGGTGGCGTATCTGCGTGCTTCCGAAGCAGTCAGTCAGCGGGGCGGTATAGGGTGACTCTAGCATAAAGCACGCGCGCCACGAAGTGGCGCGCGTGCTTTCTACCAACTACAAACTATTAACTAGTAACTGGGTTAGTTAAATACTTTATCGACGAGTCCGTACTTCTTGGCTTCGTCAGCCGTCATAAAGAAGTCGCGTTCGACATCCTTCTCGATCTTTTCGAGCTTCTGGCCGGTATTCTTGGCAAGCATCTTGTTGAGCACGGCACGAAGCTTCAAGATCTGCTTCGCAGTAATCTCGATATCGGTCGCCTGACCCTCGGCGCCACCACTTGGCTGATGGATCATCACTTCGGCGTTCGGGAGTGCATAGCGCTTACCCTTCTCGCCTGCCGAGAGGAGAATCGCTGCACCAGAGGCAGCCATACCCACGCACACGGTCGAAACATTCGGCTTCACGTGGTTCATCGTGTCGACCATCGCCAAGGTTGCGGTCACTGAGCCGCCAGGACTGTTGATGTAGAGCGAGACATCCTTCTTTGGGTCTTCGGCCTCAAGGAAGAGTAACTGTGCGATGACCAGATTCGCCACATCGTCGTCGATAGGGCCACCGAGAAAGACGATACGCTCCTTCAAGAGGCGCGAGTAGATGTCGTAGGCGCGCTCGCCAAACTGGCTCTTCTCGATCACCATCGGGACAAGCATCGAAGCACGCGGATTAGTGTATTTCATACAGTAAAAACAAATCGGATAAACAAAACTATTACTCAGAGGCCGCCGACTGCACAAATGCATTATTCTGAGCAACGCGCTGGCCCCACGCATAGAAGGCACCGATAGTAATCATCAGCACAATCACGACAATCGAGATAACCACACCCCACGACTGCGCTTTTGCCGAGGGGACATCGGGGAGCATTTTCGCATTAGCCGTTAATACGTGGTTTGAAGAAGTGTCTTCTTCACCTGCAAGAAGGGCTTCGGGGGACATACTATTTTGCGTCCTGGTACATCTTGCGCCCCTTCTCGAAAGCCTCTTCTGCCTCAGTGCGACCCTTGAACCCACCAATTTCTACAATAGCTAGCTTACCTTTGAGGTTTTTATACGTCTCGAAGAAATGCTGGATCTCTTTCAACATATGCTTATTCACGTCAGCAAGGTCTTGCACATCATCCCAACGCTTGTCTTCGGCAGGGACCGCAATCACTTTGTCGTCAGCCTCGCCACTGTCGATCATACTCATGATGCCGACCGGGCGCGCTGCCACGAGTACCCCTACGTTCAGCGGGTAGGTGGTGAGCACAATCACGTCGAGCGCATCGCCGTCATCCCAGAGCGTCTGCGGCACAAAGCCGTAGTCGAAAGGGTAGGCCGCTGATGAGTAGTTCGCACGATCGAGCTTGATAAGCCCTGTCTTCTTATCAATTTCATACTTATTATGCGAGTCCTTAGGGATCTCGATAATCACGTTCATCTCCTCTTTTGTTCCCGGATCAACATCATGCAGTAGGTTCATATGCGTTGATTATACACGAGTGATTATTTATTCGTCTTTTGCTTTGTCACGATCCTCACTCGCTTCAGCAGCAGTCTCATCGCTTGCGGGGAGCTCGGTGAGTTCTTCTTCAGCCGGAAGCTCAGTAATCTGCGGTGCCTCACTCTCCACTTCGGCGACCGCAGCGTCACTACTCTCGGTCGGCATTACTCCAGCAGCTTCAGCCGGGTCAGCAGGATCTGCCTCTGGTGTCGCCACCGAGACAGTCGAGCCACCAGCAGAGACGATATCAATATTCCAACCTGTGAGCTTAGCGGCCAGGCGCACATTCTGGCCGCCGCGGCCAATAGCGAGTGACTGCTCGTCTTCAGAAACCGTGACCGTGGCGCGGTGATTCTCTTCGTCGAGCACGACTTCAGTGGGGGTAGCAGGTGAGAGGGCCTCTTTCACAAATTCTTGGGCGTTGTCGTTCCATTCGATAATATCGATACGCTCACCACCAAGCTCGCTCATCACGGTCGAGACGCGCACGCCGCGCTGACCGACCAAAGAGCCGACCGGGTCGACATGAGAATCGAGCGAGGCGAGGGCGATCTTGGTACGGCTCCCTGGCTCGCGCGCAAGTGCCTTCACCTCGATAGACCCAGCCGCGAGCTCGGGCGCCTCAAGCTCAAAGAGCTTGACCACAAACTTAGGGTGCGCACGCGAGAGCCGGAGGTAGACGCCGCGAAAGCCTTCATCTACCGCATAGAGGTAGGCGCGAATACGCTCGCCCATACGGTAACGTTCGCCTGGGATCTGTTCCTCGTAGGGGATGATGCCGGTGGTGCGGCCGAGGTCGACAAATATCGCGCCGCGCTCCATGCGCTGGACGATGCCGCTCACGATTTCACCTTTCTTTTCGCCAAACTCCTCCATCATCGAGAGCTTCTCGGCTTCGCGCACCTTCTGGATAACCACCTGCTTGGCGGTCTGCGCCGCGATACGGCCAAAGTCGTCTTGAGGCTCAAGAGGGAATATGATCTCTTCGCCCACCGTGGCGCCACGTTTGATCATCTTCGCATTCTCAAGCAGCATATGCTTCTCAGAGTCAAAACGAGGGAACTCGCCCTCGGCCAAGTGCTCTTCGTCTTCGTGGAAGCGGTGGCTGTGATCCTCAACAACGACTTCGTCAGGAGAAGGGAAGCGCACTGTCGTCTCGTCGACAACCGTCTTAACTTGTTCAAAAGAAATGGTGCCCGTGTTGAGGTCGAGCTTGGCGTGGACCACTTGGCCACGCTTGCCGTATTCGCGCTTGTAGGCAGTGGCCATAGCGCTCTCGATAGCCTCGATCATGGTGACGCGGGAAATGCCGCGGTCTTCAAACTCACCGAGCACTGTGTTGATAGTCTTTAAATCAATCATAGGTATATGGAATATGTATGTCGCCCGTCGCACTCTTATAAAGAAAGCCCCGTGGGGGCGTTTCTGATAGAGGAAGTATACCTCGCCCCAGAGATTTTGCAAGTGGACAACCTCTCTCACAAACGAGGTACACTGTCTCCATTATTCATATATAGGAACACTCATATGCACGAAGGACTTGAGGGTAATCAAAACATACGATCCGGTTTTTCGGAACATTTTCATCCTGACCCAGAGAAACTGCGAGATCCACTTGAGACACTCCTCGAAGAACTTGGTCCTGATAAGGCTTTCGATAAGCTCGTGGCCCAACTCGAGGACAATCCGAATGATCCGGAGCTTCGTCGACAAGCAAATCTGCTCGTCAATCGGCTTGAGGATCTACTACCTAGACTCAAAGAGAAGACGAATCATTAGAACCGGTTTTCGGTGCGCTCTACTTGCTCGGTAAAGGTGAGGCGGGTGTAGTTGCGGTCGTCGAGACCATTGAGGCGGTAGATCTGATTGGCCGAGAATATTTTTGCATCAGCGCGGTTAAAGCCCAGCCTTTCACCCGCCGCATACACCTCCTCCCACGTTTTGCCCTCTATCTCAAGATAGGTGGGGATGAGCGGCCACGTGTCGATATCAAATTCAATGCCGTCTATCACGTAACGTGTTCGTTTGTTTTCTTGATACAACTTCTCTACCATGCCAGCCTTGAGGCAAATATCTTTGGTCGCGTCAAAATCGCTCACCGTGACTTCACGTTCGTACATGCCAGCGTCCCCACCGAGCTGGTCGTCGGCTTTCACCCAAAGCCGCTGCTTGAACGAGAGCGTCACCCTCTCACCTTCGTCGCGCAGGCGGATCCAAGCCGCCTGTTTGTCGAGGCGAAAGTCAGGGTAGTCAAAAACAATGCGGCGATAGTGAAAGTCACCCACCTTCGTGGCCCCCAGCTCCTCAAGCTTCTAAATAACCGCCTCGCGGTCGATGTCTAAAAATTTAAT
>JAYUMM010000081.1:0-6512 GCA_043762685.1 bacterium
CTTTTATTAGAAATATTTGGCTCAAAAATTGTAACCCAAGAGGATTATGATGCTTTATTGAGAATAAATACTGAAATTGAACGACGAGGAGTGAAAGCAATACCCATATAATACTCATCGTGTTAAAATAGGAAAGTAGGGTAAAAATGTTCGGATACTCTCCCAGACGGCCAGCAAATACTCTGGAACGAATTTTGGTATATTTAAATAATGAAAATTCTTAGGAAAATAAAATCTTGAAGTTAAACGGACGTTTGTAATTTCTGATCAAATGGCACATGTCCACAAAGGAAAAAAGCTCGGAAATAACCGTAAATCTCTAAAGGATATTTCGGAGAAAGAGTTTAATAAAAAATTGAAAGATACAAAAGAAAAAATTTTAAAACTAAAAGTGAAAAAGTTGGATAATCTCATTTCTCCTGAGTGGTCAAAAAGGATTAAGGCATACAACGAGAGCCAATGGTTTTTAGCAGAAGTCAGTCCTTACGAAATTGGTGTGTGGAATCGAGCAGGTGGTCTGCCTTTGCGATGGACAAATAGAAGTCTTGCCGAAACAGCTGAAAAAGTCATAAGGGGATTAAAAAGGAATTCAAAGTCCATCAAGAGACGACCGAAACATGCTATTCCGAATATTTTGAAAATTCCTACTCAAGTTGAACAAAAAGAAAAATATCTATATCCAATAGTCTTTAAGACAGATACGGGTACGAAAGGTAGAAAAAGATTGAAAAGAAAAATGATCGGTGATATTGATGATGGGTGTATGAGATCCATAGCTCTGGCTATGAGCGGAAGAAATCCAATTACTGTGTATTTCGGTGTTCCATTAAAAAAAGATTAGTTCGGATACTCTCCCAGGCGGCCAGCAAACGAAGTAAGATATTGCCGTCTAGTACGGCATCATGCTTATACCAGCTAGCACATCATTTCCGTATGATATTTTCACTTATTCTTGGCATTATTCTCGGTGCTGCCGCGGTGTTTGTCATTGTGCAGAATACGGTCACCGTGACCGTAGCGTTCTTAAGCTGGCAGTTTGAGAGTTCACTTGCCGCCATCCTCTTCCTTGCGCTTCTCTCAGGTGCCGCTATCGCGCTCCTTTTCTTGCTCCCAAGTCTTATGAGAGATTCAATCTATTTCTCTAAAATCCAAAGACAAAAACAATCGCTTGAAGACGAGCTTGGGAAAACGAAAGACGTGCTCGCGAATGTTTCTTCACGATTAAATCATCCCGACGTTTTGGTCGTAGAAAACCCGCAGTAATACACTACCCCCATACAAAACGTAATCGCGTCCCCTATTTAGCAGCAAATTGTCCTTGTATTTTTTGCAAAAAAAGATGATTATATGCTGGGCTTGGATGTCCCAACAACGATCAACCAAATGAAAGAAATCATGACAATCGTGAATAAACTCACTATGGACATGGGAGATGTGTACGATCATTTCGCAGAGAAATTTCGCCAGGCCGACAAACTGCCTACGTGGCGTTTCGTGGGCAAGCCAGCCATGGAGCGGCTGCTGGGGTCATACTGTTCTGATACCCACGCACAATTCCTCGACTTCGGCTCGGCCAGTGCGCGGGTTGAAGCGGGGGTGCTCATACCGAATGGTGTCGACCCGAAGAAAATCGTCGGTATCGAGATTAGTCCTGACCAGGTCAGGATGGCACAGGAGCGCATCCCCGAAGCCACCTTTTTGGTGGGAGACGTGTCAGACGAGTCGCTTTTGAGTAAGCAATCAGGGACGTTTGACGTTGTGTTCTCGCATATGGTCTTCGAGCATCTCGACGATGCACAGCTCGCACGCACGTGTGTGAATGCCTACCGGCTTCTCAAGTCGGGCGGGACATTTGCGTTTGTGGTCACGCATCCTGACAAGATGACCGACCTCGACGGGAACTTGGTGCAAACGTTCGGGGCGTTCAAGACGACAGCACCATGGGGTGGGGAACTCGACAATTGGCGGCGGAGCGTTGACGAAACAGTCAGCATCGTGAGCGCGGCCGGCTTCATTGTTGTGACGAGCGAGGGGCTGCGATTCCCGACGGTGCCGCCAGCAGGACTCGACGATGAAGGCGTCGCAGAATTTGAAAGTGCATCCAAGAAGTACGCGAAGTATCCGGCCATCAGGCTCGCACTTCGCGCGACAAAGGCGTAGGGCGAGCGGGCGCATGCAGGCGCTCGAAAAGAAGTATGCTAAACGGCGCCTGCATGCGCCGTTTATCTTTTTATCACTGAAGTCTAATTTGGTATACTGCCGGGCACGGTGCCCTATTTTGTATATATTCTCGAGTGCGCGGACACGTCGTTGTATACCGGCATCACGACCGACGTCGCACGGCGCTTTACTGAGCACCAAAGTGGTACTGGTGGGCACTATACGCGCGCACGCGGGGCAAAGCGTATCGTCTATACCGAAATGCACCTGAACAGAGGCGCGGCGCAAAAGCGCGAAGCAGAGATTAAAAAGTGGCCGCGAGAAAAGAAACTTGCTTTGCTTTTAGGACTTGGAAGCCGAGCTCCCAAGTAATGGCGTCGCTCTTTGAAGAGAGTTCGGGTAGAATGAATCCGACATGACAACAAAAACAAGAGTAGCGTACTCTGGCGTGGGAGTAGTGGCACTCTTATTTGTTATCGGCATCGGGTATACCAATATCTTTTCGACCGAATATCGCTCGGTCGGTGCTGGCATAGAAGCAAAGATTATTCCGCTTCCTGTTTTGAATAAAGAAGATTACAACGCGCGTATGCTCGCACTCGCACATTATGTGGCTCCCGTTGTCGCATCGACCACCGCAACGAGTACACTGAGCGCGAGCTCGACCCCGCCCGTTCTCCCGTTATCGACCGCGTCGACGAGTGTCTCAATAGCGGGTCACCCTTGGCCGGTCGCTAGTGCTTACCCCAATGTGGGTGCACTCTTACCGTTTAATCGTATTGTCGCCTACTACGGCAATTTCTACTCCAAGGGCATGGGCGTGCTCGGCGAGTACCCGACCGATCAGCTGCTCGCGATGCTCGCGAGCACGACCGCCGCGTGGGCCGCTGCCGACCCAACGACGCCGGTTATCCCGGCGATCCAGTACATCGCAGTGGTAGCGCAGGCGAGCGCAGGTAAGGAGGGGAAATATATTCTGCGTATGCCCGATGATCAGATCGATCATGCGATTGAACTGGCAAACCAAATACACGGCGTCGTTTTTCTTGATGTGCAGGTAGGGAAGAGTACGGTGCAGCACGAGATCCCGCTGTTGGAAAAATATCTACAAATGCCAAATGTGCACCTTGCCGTTGACCCTGAGTTCTCGATGAAGTTTGGGGATGCTCCTGGCGAGGTAATCGGCACACTCGATGCGACTGATATCAACTTTACTATGCAGTATCTCGCGAGTCTCGTGAATCAGTATCACCTGCCACCAAAGGTTCTCGTTATTCACCGCTTCACTTACCCGATGGTGACAAATTATAAAAAAATTTCGCCACTTCCCGAAGTGCAGGTTGTGCTCGACATGGATGGATGGGGATCACAGGCCAAAAAGAAGAATACCTATAATCGCACCATCGCCTCAGAGCCGATTCAGTTTACGGGGGTAAAGCTCTTTTATAAAAACGATATCAAGTCGCCTTCGACCGGACTCCTCACTACCGACGAAGTGCTCAATCTTACTCCCGCCCCAATTTATATTCAGTATCAATAAACAAGCCGGCCGCGCGTGAGCGCGGCCGGGGGAGGGGTTGGATCAGTTGGCGACGAAAGGGAGGAACGCAATGCGGTAGAAGTCGTGTGCACGACTTCTATAGTACACGTTTGCATTGAACTTCTCGCCGCGCGCAGCCTGCGGGAGCCAGTAGCGGTCAGCCTCGAACATCCGAGCGAGTGGGAGGTTATCGACCGGGTACCACGCAGGGATCATGTCTACGGTCTCGTGGAGCTCGCCCGAGAGTACGCGCGCGCGATACACATGAACGCGGAAGTCGACTTCACCTGCTGCGTAGAAATCGATGCGCGCAACCGCTTCAAGTGAGGCAGGGTCGAGCTCAATTTCAAGTTCTTCGCGTGTCTCACGAATCAAACACGTCTCGAGAGTTTCATCCGGATCGAGTTTTCCACCTGGCCCACAGACGATGCCCGTGCCGATTTCACCTTTCTTTTTCTCGCCCAAGAGTATTTCGTTGCCCTCAAGCACAATGCCTAATGTTGCGATTTTCATAATGTCTCCTGGTTGCAGAATCTGAGGATATGGTATCATATCCTCATATGGAAACAAACAACACAGGCAAGTATTTTTTACCCATTTCTGTCGTAGCCGCCGGGCTCTTAATCGCAGGGGCTGTTTTTTGGAACGGTTCGCACCCTGCGACTGCACCGCAGGGCGGCACACAGCCCGCAAAGGAAGCAGACATCAAGAATGTAAAGATGGACGGTAATCCGTATATCGGCTCAGCCACCGCACCAGTCACCATCGCGTTTTGGAGCGACTTTCAGTGCCCCTATTGCAAGGCGTTTGAAGTCGGCGGTATTCCGCAGATACCACTCGCACCTGCATTCCCCGATATAGTGAAGAACTATGTCGATACGGGTAAAGTGAAAGTGGTCTTTATGGACTTTACCTTCCTGGGTAAGGACTCAGTGACTGCAGCACTTTACAACCGTGCCGTATGGAAGCTCTACCCGACGCAATACTTTGCGTGGCGAACCGCGATGTACACCGCACAAGATGCAGAGGGCGACACGGGCTTTGGGAATGCCGTCTCGATTGACAAACTCGATGCTACGATTGCAGGCCTCGATGCCGCTAAAATTGCAGCTGATGTAACGGCGAATACCGTAACTTACCAGGCCATGGTGGATTCGGATAAGGCCGAGGCACAGAAAGCCGGCATCAATGCAACGCCTTCGTTTGTTATTGGCAAGCAGGTTATTGCCGGTGCTCAGCCGTACAAAAGCTTCCAGAGTGCACTCGATGCGCTGTTGAAGTAGAGCTACGCTCAGGTGCGTGTTTCGCAGATACCGCGATATTTTCCTGCCAGAAAATTCGTTCCCCTCGGCTTGATAGCCTGTGGGACTATCTGCGAAACACGCACCTTCGTTTTCAATGTAGTATAGATATATGAATATCCTCGTTGTTGCACTCGCCGCGTCAGCTGCCACTTTTATTGGCGGTTCCTTTGCGCTTCGGTTTCGCGACAAGCTCCACCTTATTCTTGGGTTTTCTGCTGGTGCGGTCGCGGGAGTCGCACTCTTTGATCTTCTGCCCGAAGCTATTTCGCTCGGCATCACCTACCACAGTGCTGAGACTGTTGCGCTCTGTATAGCGCTCGGTCTTTTTGGGTACTTGATTCTCGATCGGCTTATTCTGCTCCACACGTATGAAGAAGACAGTGAAGTAAATGCTCCACGAGGTTTTTTTGGTGCACTCACGCTCTCGGCGCACAGCTTTCTCGACGGTATCGTCATTGGTGTCGGCTTTCAGGCGGCACCCGTGATCGGTATTGTTGTTGCGGTGGCAGTGCTCACCCACGATTTTTCTGACGGTATCAACACCGTCAATTTAGTACTGCGTAATGGCGGCTCGTGGAAGACGGCGTTTCGGTGGCTCCTTGTCGATGCTGCGGCACCCGTGCTCGGTGCTCTCTCAACGCTTTTTTTTCACATCCCCGCGCCGGCAATCGGGCTCGTACTCGCTGTTTTTGTTGGCTCATTCCTCTATCTCTCAGCGAGCGACCTCATACCCGAGAGTCACCACCGTCACCCGCGTGCACTCACCACCGTGATGACGCTCTTTGGTGCATTGGTGATATATATTGTCGTTCATTTGGTATAATCAAAATATATGAAATTATTTTTCCATTGGTTTGTTGCGACGCTTTCCATTATCATTGCTGCCTACATCGTGCCAAATGTATCGATTACGCTCTCAGGAGCACTGATCGCGTCGGTCGTTCTTGGGGCGCTCAATCTCTTTATTCGTCCAATTCTCCTCATCCTTACGTTACCGATTACCATAGTTACGCTCGGGCTTTTCTCGTTGGTCATTAATGCACTTCTCGTGATGCTTGCATCGCTTCTGGTCCCCGGATTTTTTATCGGCGGGTTCTGGACCGCACTGCTATTCGCACTCGCCCTCTCGGTAATCAACTGGGTGTTCAGTGTGTGGGCAGCGTCGAAATAGAGCAGTCGCGTTGCATCTATGATTGATCCCGAACTCGCGGCGAAACTCGATGAGATCGGAGCGAAAGCCGATATGGCTTACCAGGCATCTGAAAAAGTACGCAAATATCTCTTCTGGACCGGCGTCATTACCGCAGCGCTCGTCATTATTCCTGCAATCGGGCTCGCTTTTGCTATCCCGCAATTTGTCTCTTCGTACGATCACATCGCACCGTTGAACGGCATCGGGTACTAAACCGCGCGTTTGCCGCGCAGTAGGTTGTAGAGGATAGGAAAGAAAGAGACGACAATAATCACGAGCGAGATTGGTAGGATGTAGTGCTCACTATTGGGAATAA
>JAYUMM010000082.1:0-3037 GCA_043762685.1 bacterium
CATTTCCAGGAGAAGAGCTTGTTGCAAAAAGCGACTGTGCTGCCGAAAAAAATGCGGGAGACCGAGCCGCGAGCACCGTATGAGTTGGGACACATAGCGCTCCAAGAAGAAGGAGGGTGGAGAGTGATAGAGATCGTGACATAGGATTATACCGGCGGCATCGGGAGCTTGTCTGATGACGCATCCGGTGTCGATGTTATGGTGGACACAGTTTGATAGGATCGGCGGAAGAGCGGTTCGATACCTGTGGCCAAAATAAAAATAAAAATGGTGATGGCCCCTGACGCCAGACAATAGATGCACAATGCTTGTATCACAAATACCTGGGTAAAGGTAGAGAGGGCAGAAAAAAGAAGACCGATAATCGCAAGTGCCTGGAGAATGCGACGGAGTACTCGGTTGAAAATAATGAGCTCGAGTGTGGCACATATAAATAAAAAGCCATAAAACAGCACTCCAAGCTCAGCAAGAGAAATACCAAAAAAATGCGAATACTTACTGCTCGCGACAATATTACAACCACTCAAATTTTTAATAGCACAGAGGAGTGGGGTGCCGCTTGCCTCGTGCTGTGCGAGGTAAAAGCTGTCAGCAAGACCGCCGAAGGCGAGAAACACTATAGCAATAACACTCAGACGCTTCATCCCACCAGAATACGCGTCTTCCCTGGAGCGCGCAAATACGTATACCCACCACATCTGGTACACTAAAACCGTCGATATGCTTTCTTATATCTCAACTTTTATCGGCCACGAAGTTGGCAGTTCCCTTCTCCTCGCACTCGCCATTATCGTGTGTGCCTTCTTCCTCGAAGATCTCACGACTATTATTGTGGGAGTGCTCGCGGCTGAGGGGTATATCGGGGTCCCCCTTGCTCTCGTCTCGCTCTACACCGGCATCATACTGGGTGATGCCGCTCTCTATACTCTCGGGGCCATCGCGCGCACTCACCCACGGCTCGCGCACTACATCGACCACGATTACACCACATTCTTTCGTGGGTGGCTGGAGCAGAAATACATTTTTCTCATTTTTTCGGGTCACTTTGTCCCTGGACTGCGCTTCACCACATACGTCGCGAGCGGATTCTTTCGTCGTCCACTCTCTGTCTTTATTCCCACAGCAATAGCAGGAGGTCTCGCGCTCGGCACGATTCTCTTCTCGGTTTCTTATTGGTTCGGGAGCGTGACTTCAGAGTGGATGCGGCCCGCGCGCTGGTTCATCGCCGGACTGTTCCTCCTCGTACTCTTTTTGGTCAGTCGACAAAATTTACGTGCCTACCAATCAAAAAGTCGCGAACCAGGGTAACGCCGCCGGTACTCGTGTGCGGTAAGGAATAAGAGTGCAAGGTCAAGAACCGCGAAAAGTTGCAGTAACCGTTCGTGGAGCACAAATCCACGAAATGCTTCGTATGCGCCAAAGACCACGAGTGCCACAATAAAGAGTGGGTACGCTATTTTCTTCTTCATAAAAATACCTACAGCAAGCGCCACCTTAACACCCCCATGAAGCACCAGATAGAGCGCGAGCAGATAGTGCGTGTGGACCGCATATGTCTGCGCCATCGAGAGGATCGAGGAGGCAATATAGTCATTCGCGTCCTGAGCGATTTCACCGCCCGTCGCGAATGTAGCGAGTTTTAATATAAGATTTGCCGGTACAAGGAGAATCAAGAATGCGACGAACATCTCAAGCACACCATTCACCACCTTCACTCCAAGAGCAAGATCAAAAACCCAGAGAAGATCTCTTTCGCGCTCTCGTTTTGTCACCGGGAATATCTCCATTCCCGTAGCGTATCACGCGATATACTATTTCGCGCGCTCGGCAAGTATGAGGAGTGCCTTCTTGAGCGATTCTTTTGTTGCTTCGTCGGTAAGCTTCCCTGAGTCATCGAAGATGTCGTTTGCCGGACCGAAGTAAAGCTCGGGCTGACCGATGACCTGACCGTCGAGGTAGAGCATAATATCCTTTAGGTGATTCTGTGCGAGTGCGGTACCAAGCTTCCCGACCGAGACACCCATAACAAGCACTGCCTTCCCGGCAAACGAGTTCTTGCCCCAAGGGCGGCTACACCAATCAATCGCATTCTTCAATACTCCCGGAATGGAGCGATTGTACTCAGGTGTCGAGAAAATGACACCGTCAGAGGCTTCAATAGCACTCTTGAGCGCCTGTGCCTCTGCGGGAAACACCACTTCGTCGTCAGTATTATAAAGCGGGACCTTCCCAATCTCGAGCTCAACTATTTCCATACCAGAGGGCGCGAGCTCTTTGAGCGCACGAATAAGCATGGTGTTATGTGAATCCTTACGAAGACTCCCTGAAATAGCGACGATGTTCATAGTGTTTAAAATTAGTCGAATACGCTCTCCCCACACTACCCTATCCCACAGTCGGCCGCACCTGGGGATAATGACACCACTATCTTGTATACTCTGGGTATGAAACAGAAGGTTGTCCGCGGGGCGGCAGCACTCGTACTCACTCTGGCGGCAGGAGCGGTTGGATACGTACTCCACACTGACGCACCCGTAACGCCAAGTATTCCCGCTGTCACCATCACTGCCCCACCAAAGGGGACGACGCGCGTTATCTACAGTCTCGACCAGAAGCAAAACGATAAAGAGATTATCGCGCTTATCGAAAGCGCGAAAAGCCGCATCTATTTCGCGATGTATGAATTCACCCTCAAGGATATCGCTGACGCGTTGGTGGCCGCCAAGAAACGTGGGGTCGAGGTGAAGGGACTCGTAGATAGTGGCGAGAGCGCGAATAGCTACGATAAACCGATCATCAATGAGCTCTTAGCTGCCAACATCCCTGTCGTCACCGAGAAACATCCGAGCGCGAGTGGGATAATGCACATTAAAGCGATCGTCACCGATGGGGCGTACGCGCTCGGCAGCTACAACTGGACGAATTCGGCGACCACCATCAACGATGAGATTCTCGAAATCGGTACCGACCCCAGACTGCGCCAGACGTATGAAAATATTTTGACGAAATTACTAAATGCCTACCAGGGCAATAGCGC
>JAYUMM010000083.1:0-1383 GCA_043762685.1 bacterium
AAGAGATCGGTTGCGATTGCGCTTGGGTAAATGCTTTTGAAGTTTCCAATCCCCGAGCCAAGCTCAACGACTTTCCCCGAAATGTCAGTACGCACCTGAGAAAGGATCTGGGTATAAAAATCAGCATAGATTTCTCGAAGCAGTGGTTTTTGCTCCCACGCAAGCTTATTCTCTTGGATCTCACGGTTGTGCTGATCGAGGGAGGGCATGTCCATGCCAAAAAGTGTACAATAGTCCTGTCCCTGAAGATATGAAAACTATTTTTATCTCGATCTACGATGGTGACACCGAGCGGGTCATTTTGCGTACGGGCGTATTCGAGACCCTACACGCAAGTGGGAATAAAATTATCCTTTTGATCCGTGGTGCTGATCGCGTGCCGTACTACGAAAAAGAGTTTGGGAGTGAACAGGTTGTGGTGGAGGCATTGCCCTCGGCCAATACACGGACGGAGAACTGGTGGTTTTCGATTGGCTGGAATACGATACCCACTCGTGCGACTGCAGTGCGTCGCTATCGTGACTACTTTCTCCAACAGAAATACGGCCTCTATATCTTTGGTGGTCTCTTAAGCTTCTTTGGTCGCTCGCGCGTATGGCGCAACTTTTTACGTGCCTTTTATTTTTCCTATGAAAAAGGATATGCGGTTGAGCTCTTTGAGAAATATCAACCTGATCTTCTCTTCGCTGCGAATATGTTCTCACCTGAAGACGTGCGGCTTCTCGCGACCGCGAAACGGCGCGGGGTAAAATCAATCACGCTCGCCAAGAGCTGGGACGTTCTCACCACCAAAGCGTTTACGCGCGTGCGCGCTGATCGGCTTATGGTCTACAACGAACCGAATCGGGAAGAAGCAATTGCACTCGGGGACTATCGATCGGAGCAGGTGACGGTCACGGGCTTTCCCCAGTTCGACATCTATACGCACCCTGAGGTAGTACTCTCTCGCGTAGCGTTTTGTGAGAAAGCAGGACTCGACCCTTCTCGTCGCATTATTCTCTACGGTATTCCCGGCGACTGGAAGTCGCCGGATACGAAAGCAGTACTGACGGAGCTCGGTCGCCGTATCGAGGCGAATTCCTTTGTGCAGCCGATTCAAGTACTTGCGCGCTTTCACCCCAAGTATCGCGACAGTAGTGAGGGGATGCAGGCACCGCATATCGTGTTTGATCGACCCGGAATTTATTTTTCTACCACAAACGAATTTAGTCTCGATGCGGGGAGTAAGGGAAGTACGACCAAGTGGACGTTTCGCAATGACGACATCGTGCATCTTGCGAATTCGATTTACCATAGCGATCTCGTGATTAATGTCGACTCCACCCTGACGCTCGATGCTGCCGCACTCGGCAAATCATCGATTCTTATTGCGTATGACGGCGA
>JAYUMM010000084.1:0-3381 GCA_043762685.1 bacterium
GGCAAAGGCGCACCGAGTGAGAGTCATGGTGCCGAGTCTCATGAGCAGCCGGCTCCGACTGAGGGAGAGGCGATTAAGTATCCGGATGAGGAGATCAACCCCGAAGACATTCCATTTTAACTACAGACTACTTACTACCAACTACTAATTTATTTTATATGGCCTACCAATCTGAACGTGAAGAAGTGGAGATCAAGAAGTTTATCGACTATAAAGATGTCGGGTATTTGCGCCAGTTCACCAACGCGCATGCCAAGATGCTCGCGAAGAAACGCACGGGTGTCCCGGCCGGCAAGCAGCGCGATATTATGCAGGCTGTGAAGCGCGCTCGCTACATGGCACTCCTTCCGTACGTTTCTGCTTAAGCAGAAACGGGGCAAACAAAAAACCTCTTCACGCGAAGAGGTTTTTTGTTTTAGCCGTACGACGCGCTACGCCTTCTCAACGCGTTCGGCGTATTCGCCGGAGTCAGTGTTGACGCGAATCACATCGCCGTTATTAATAAAGAGCGGGACGTTCACTTTCGCGCCCGTGGAGAGCTCAGCAAGTTTCGTACCGCCGCTGACCGTATTGCCCTTAACCGCCGGAGGCGCGTCCTTAACCTCGAGCTCAACCTTGATAGGGATTTTTATAGTCATCGGCTTCTCTTCGTAGGTCAGCACTTCGACCACGCTGTTTTGTTTGAGCCACTGCACTTGGCTCGCTACGTTCTCATAAGGGAAAGAGAAACGGTTTTTGGGATTACTCTCTTCAGTAAACCAGCTCTCTTTTCCATTACTGTAGAGGTAGACCGCCTGCATGCGATCGGTGTCTGCCTCATCTACCGTCTCGCTCGAGTGAAATGAAATTTCGAGCACACCGCCGGTGACCATATTACGTAGCCGGGTCTGATTCACTGGCTTACGTTTCTGCATACGAAAGATGTGTGCCGAGAGCACCTCGTACGGCTCACCATTGTGAGTGATAATTTTTTTTGGAAGGATTTCGTTGTAGCTGAGTACTGCCATAGGGTTGAAACTAAAGCCGGATAAATATCGTTATAAAAAGTGACTGCCTACCGGCAGGTAGACCGCACAATTCCCACAATTCCTGTATGCTAGCAAACATAATGACTTTTTCAAGTAGCGCCGAAGACCTGGGGGTCCTCTCTGACGCAGAGGTACTTGCTCGCGCTCGTCGTGAGCCCGAGCTATTCGCGCTCCTGGTGCGCCGCTACGAGGCCCCGCTCCTGCGCCGGGCACGCCTTATCCTTAAGAGCCCCGAAGACGCTGAAGAGGCGGTACAAGACGCCTTCACGAAGATGTACCTCTATGCCGACAGCTATCACTCGCAGGAGGGAGCAACGTTCTCATCGTGGGCCTACATGATCCTTAATAGAGTGGCCTACACCAAGTATCGAACACAGACTATCGAGCGCGGGCGCCGCGCCGAGCTCCTTCCTGAGCACTATGAATCTCTTCCTGATGCCAAAGCAGAGTTTCTTGAAGACCTTTCGATACGCAATGAAGTGATTGCGGCACTTGCGAAATTGCCCGAGGCAGCTGCCAAGATACTCCGGCTGCAGTTTATTGAAGGGAAGACCCACGAGGAAATATCACAGACCGAAGATCTCTCAATACCGGCGGTAAAGACACGCGTGCACCGCGCGAAGAAATTGTTTAAACAAGCCTATGATGCACAACACCATGACTAATACCCATTCTGACATCGAGCGTATCGTGATGCGGCGCGTGCATTTGATCCGTGCACTACGTTTTGCAATATCGAGCGGCGTATTATCGACGTTTCTCTCATTTCTCGCGCTCTGGGGTGTCGGGAGGGAAGTATGGGTCGCGCGTGTCTTAGAAAATGCGCCTACGAATCTTTTTTCAGCACCAAGCTTCTATTTTGCGGCGTTCGGACATACGCGCTTCGTCGTGCAAGCTCTCGTGGTACTGCTCGTTATTGGTCTTGTGTATACCCTGCGCGAGCTCATTCGCTCGCTCTTTTCAGTGCTGGCTCTTCAAGAGAATTAGCTCTCGGAGAGCTTTTCTTTAATCTGTTTGAGCAAGTCTTTGGAGACGTCTTTATTGGTAGCGAGGAAGGTACGCGAGGCGTCGTACCCGACGCCGAGCTTAGTTTCGCCCATTTTGTAGGTATTGCCAGACTTTGCGACGAGGTCATATTTCTCACCGAGAGCTAGGAGCTCTCCCTCGCGACTGATGCCCTCGTTGTAGAGAAGATCAAATTCAGTCGTCTTAAAGGGCGCAGCCACTTTGTTCTTGACGACCTTCACGCGTACGCGCCCGCCCACCACCTCCTCACCCTTCTTAATCGACGCGATACGGCGAATATCGAGGCGCACCGAGGTGTAGAATTTAAGCGCTTTACCACCCGGGGTCGTTTCTGGGTTGCCAAACATAACCCCAATTTGCATACGAATCTGATTGATGAAAATAACAATGGTCTTGCTGCGTGCCGCTATTGCAGTGAGCTTTCGAAGTGCTTGGCTCATCAATCGCGCCTGCTTGCCCATATGCTGTTGGCCCATTTCTCCCTCGATCTCGTCTTTCGGAGTAAGTGCTGCCACCGAGTCGACGACGATAACGTCGACATTTCCGCTCCTGACTAAGCTCTCGACGATATCAAGTGCCTGCTCGCCCGTGTCGGGCTGGGATATGAGAAGCTCAGTCAGCTTTACACCGATCTTGCGCGCATACTCGGGGTCGAGCGCATGCTCAGCGTCGACAAATGCGGCGATGCCGCCCGCTTTTTGCGCCTCAGCAATCACGTGGAGCGCGAGTGTGGTCTTACCCGAAGATTCGGGACCAAAAATCTCAATAATACGACCGCAGGGGAGGCCCCCGACGCCGAGAGCTGCATCGAGTCCGATAGAGCCGGTCGATATGGCAGGTATCTTCTGAGGGGTACCGGCACCATAGATGGTGATAGATTCATCGCCAAACTTAGTACGAATTTCTTTGAGCGCCTGGTCAATTGATTTTTGTCGCTCGGTTTTATCGTCACTCGTTGCGGTAAGTGTCTTCAGTACTTTTTCTTTTTTTGCTTTGAATGGCGCCATACAATAAAAATTGATTTAAAATTAGGGGACGAAGATAGAGCGACTCGTGTGAACTGTTTTCCCAAAGCGATCGGTCGCTTCAAAGGTAAGTATAGACCCTCCGTGGGGGAAGGTAAGAGTTGACGCAAACGCACCCTCCTGGTCATATAAAACCGGTGCACCGTTCATGGTAAGTGCAGCAACGCGTGATACCTTGCCCGCAACATTTACGATGCCGTCTGGCACAACGACGTTATCGGCAGGGAAGGCAACAGAGAGCGAGGGTCCCGCAAGAAGTGGCCATGCCTCAACGCAGCCATAGGCGACTCCGATAAAAAGAA
>JAYUMM010000085.1:0-6962 GCA_043762685.1 bacterium
AAAAGAACTAAAGACAAACTGGGATCATGTGCAGCGCGAGACCACCAAAACGGTACGCAAGAGTGTTGCGCGCGTCAAAGCGAAAGCGAAGCGTGCAGCATAATTAAGTCTCTTTGCGGTTGGTGAGTGCTGCGCGCAGCGTCTCAGCATCAGAATATTCGAGCTCACTCCCGGTTGAAAGACCTCGACCAAGCATAGATATTTTTAGGTGATCGCGATGCGGCGTGAGAAGCGCGCGTACATAGTCGGCGGTGTGCTCGCCCTCACTTGTCGCAGAGAGTGCGAGTACGATTTCAGTTAAATTATTCTGTAAGCGTTTCTCGATCATTTTTAAGAATTCTTTTTCCCGGATTGCGCCTTTCCCGGTGAGGGTGAGTACGCCTCCCAGAACAAAATATCGACCCTTATACGTACCAGCGCGCTCGATGGCGGCAAGGTCTTGATCTTTTTCTACTAGCATCAGAAGCGTATCGTCGCGCCGAGTATCGGTACAATAATTGCACCTATCTTCTTCTGGGGTGTCACTTTCCCTGCGTAGCCGAGGCGAAGAAGGGTTGTAGAAGCGCAGACACTCGGGGCACTGGTGTACATCTTTATCGAGCGTCAAAATGAGCTCGGCAAGCTTCGTTCTCTCAAGAGTAGGCGATGCTAGCAAGTAATACACAAAACGCTTCCCTTGGCGGGGGCCGATCCCGGGAAGCCGAGCGAGCGCACGCGCGAGTTCTTCGATGTGGTCCATTAGAATTCCTGAGCGAGTTCACCGTAGCCTGAGGTATCAACAGACTGGAAACTGACACGTTTCTCATCGAAGAAGAGTTCGGTTTTACCGGTAGGACCATTGCGATGCTTTTCGATGAGTATTTCGGCGATACCAGGACGATCGCTCTCTTTGTTATTACTCTTGTCTTCTCGGTGAATAAACATCACGACGTCAGCATCCTGTTCGATGGAGCCCGAGTCACGTAGGTCAGAGAGTCGCGGTTTGCCGCCACGTTGTTCTACTGCACGGGATAGCTGCGAAAGGGCAATAACCGGCACTTCGAGCTCACGCGCGAGTGACTTGAGTGAACGCGAAATTTCTGTTACTTGTTGCACCATAGAGTCAGACGCTTTGGTTGAGGTGGGGGTCATGAGCTGTAGATAGTCGACCACAATAAGCCCGATCCCGCGCTCACGTTTAAGGCGGCGTGCGACCGCACGCATCGCGAGAATATTGTTACCCGGTTTGTCGTCGATATAGATGGGAGCTTTCGAAAGTACCTCGAGTGCATCGCGAATACGGTTAAAGTCCTCTTCATCCTTTACTTGGCCGGTACGCAGCTTCCAGGAGTTCACAAACGACTCTGCGGCGAGCATACGATCGATAAGCTGCTCAGAGCTCATTTCCAGTGAAAAGATACCTACCGGTACGTTGTGGCGCACGGCGGCGTTTCGGGCGATGTCAAGCGCGAGCGAAGTCTTACCCATCGATGGGCGTGCGGCGAGAATGATGAGGTCAGAAGGGTGAAAGCCGGAGAGGAGGGTATCGAGTGCCGGGAAGCCCGAGGGCACACCGCGAATACCGTCTTCTCGGTTTGAAAGTGCCTCGATACGGTCCCATGCTTTGTGAACTGTGTCACCTATGGCAGTGAACTTGTGTGCCGCTGAAGCATTGCCGATGGCATAAATGCTTTTTTCAGCTTCGTCGAGAACCTCCATTGTCTCGCGTGCTTCATCAAACGCAGACTCGGTGATACCGTACGCAGCGTCTATCAGAGAACGCATCAAAAACTTACGCGATACGAGCTCAGCGTAGTGTGAAAAATTACCGGGTGCAGGCGCAGAACCCGCGAGCTCAGCAAGATAACTTCGTCCTCCACTGCGCTCAAGAAGCCCCTGGTCTTGCAGGCGTGCGGAGAGTGAGAGTTGGTCGATCGGCTCGCCGCGCTCAGAGAGCTCACGCATCACACCAAAAATGATGCGGTGCTTCTCTGCATAAAAAGAGTCGGGGTGAATTAAATCCGAGACATCATGAATCGCATCGGGCTTTAGAAGGAGTGCGCCGAGCAGAGCTCGCTCAGACTCGAGTGATTGGGGTGGGACGCGGTCTCGTGGGGTGGCCATGCCCCCAGTGTATCAAAGAGTCGTCGGAGTCAACACTGCCCCAGAAGGTCGGTCATCCACACGATATCCCCCTTTCTCTATCTCATCGCGAAGGCGGTCAGCAGCAGCAAAATCCTTCCCGGCACGCGCCACTTCGCGGCGCGTGAGCATATCTTGTATATGTTCAGGAATATCTTCATCAGGTACGGTTTCGACGCTCGGTGGGTTCATAAACGAGAGCCCCAGGTGTGCATCTGCTTCTTTAAAGAGACCCCATTTTTCTTCGGGGGTGTACTCATCACTTCTCAAGGTTTCCCAAAGAATACCAATTGCCTGTGGGGTGGCGAGGTCGTCGCGAAGTGCGGCGAGAAAATTTGTTTGCGCTTCAGAGGGAGCGGTGTGTTCTTGCGATTCTTCGGCGACCTCACGGGACAGCTTCCACAGTCGATCGAGCGCGTTTGCTGCTGCAGCGAGCGCATCCCAAGAAAAGGAGAGGGGGGTACGGTAATGCGCTTGGAGGAAGAAGTAACGGAGTGCGAGCGGATGGAATCCTTTCTCGACAACATCAGCGAGGGATACGACATTCCCGAGTGATTTCGATGCCTTCTCGCCGCCCATGGTAAGAAATGCATTGTGCATCCAGTAGTGAACAAATCGACGACCACTCGCCGCTTCTGACTGCGCAATTTCATTATTGTGATGTACTGGAGCAAGATCCTCCCCACCCGTATGAATATCGATCTCTTGGCCGAGTAGTGCGCGTGACATTGCTGAACACTCGATGTGCCAACCGGGGAAACCGCGGCCCCAAGGGCTTTCCCACCCCAGTTTTGTATCTGGTTTCCAAAGAACAAAATCAGCTGGATGACGCTTCTCACTCTTGTGTTTCATTCGCACGCTTGTCTGTTGTGCCGCTAGATCGACTGCGCCCAGCTGCCCATATCCAGGAAAACGAGAAGTATCGAAGTAGACGCCGTCACTGGTGCGATAGGCATACTCCTTTTGTTCGAGCGTCGTAATAAACGCGATTTGTTCGCGGATAAAATCACTTGCGCGGGGAAATGTAATTTGTTCAGTATCAATGTCTACCGCAGCAAGATCTTCGATAAAACTAACCGTATACTTCTCTGCCATCTTGCGCATATTCTCCATCGTCAATTCCATTTTCTCACGCTTAAGACCTTTGGTCATTTTGTCCTCACCTTCATCGCCATCAGAGACGAGATGGCAAAAGTCAGTAATGTTGATAACTCGACGAACTCGATATTTCGCCTGAATGAGCACGCGCGCAATCGTATCGGAAAATACATACGAGCGTAAATTGCCTATATGTATAGGGCCGTACATAGTCGGCCCACAAGAATACAAAAGCACCACTCCGGGCTTCTGCGACACGAACAACTCTTTATTCCCCGAAAGGGTATTGGTTAGGAACACTTGTGGCACGAGCGTGCGCACCGCGTCTTTTTTGTTTTTTCGAAATAAGCGAGGCCACTGCATACACTAAAAAATCCATCGTCGCCATGCAAAGTAGAGGGTCGTAATGAGGACACTCGCAGCCATAAACGCCATAATGAGTTGAAATGCGTGCGGGTCTTGCTCAAGTGGGGTACCGGGGAGGTGCATACCGAAAATAAAGGCAATGAGCTCTAGCGGGAGCACAATAACGGTCATAGTGGTGAGAGTCTTCATGATTTCGTTCTGGCGTGACTCAAGAAGGGCAATATTTGTTTCGCGCAGCTCAGTTGCTGCAGCACGATGAGTCTTTACAATCCGCGCGATGTGCACGCCCTCAGCAAGAATACGCTCGGAACGACTTTTAAATGCCGCACTAAACAAATTGTGCTCGATAAGAGACTCGAAGAAGTGCCCAAGAGACTCTTCTTGGTTCGCGAGCGCCGATTCGATATGAAGAAAGGCACGGCTGATGTTTGAAATAGAGCGCACGGTCGTACGCTCTTTACCAGAGAACATCTCTTTTTCAACACGCGTCAGATTTTCAGCCATTTGATTGGTATGGTCGCGCAGAGAAGTGTAGAGGTGGGCAAATAACACCTCGAGCAATATCTCAGTTGTTACCGATGCTTTACCGTCGACGAGCTGCTGTGTCTCGAGAAGCTTTTTAAGGCGATGGAGTGGTGCGACAATCTCGTACCGTACGGTGAGAATAAAATGTTTATCAACGATAAAATCAATTTCTTGATTTTTTGTAGAACCATCTACTTCTGCGCCTGGAGCAGGGAAGTGGAGCACGACAAGTGTCATCGTGTCGTCACTCGAGACAAAAGGGAGCGGGGAGGGCGAAGAAATTTCTCGCTCAAATCGCTCATTTATAGAAAAATCTTGGACGATTTGTCGAATCTCATCATCAGTAGGCTGTTCAAGATCTATCCAGACACCACCCCGATACTCGTGTCGAAATATCATACAGATAGAATACCACGACTCATCAGTATGTCTCCACTTATCTCGTTGTGGAGTAAATGAGTGTGATACACTTGTTCAAATGGATTTCCCGTTTATCAAAGACCGAGGTCGTGTAATCGCGGTACGCGGCATTTCTTACGCGCTCGTTGCGGCGCTCTCATTTGGCGGTGGTATTGCAATCGGTGGGGGGAGTTCAGTGAATACGGTTGTCGCACAAATTCCGCTCATCGGTGACCAGCTCGATGCAACACCGAATCAGAGTGTCGACCTCTCCTCGTTCTGGAAGGCATGGAATGCGCTCGATAGAAACTATGTTATTACCCATGCCTCAGGGACGATGCCAACAGCAAAAGACCGTCTTTATGGCGCTATTAGTGGCCTCGCTACTTCGTACGGCGACCCATACACCACGTTCTTCCCACCTGTCGAAGCGAAGAAGTTTGCAGAAGCTATCTCAGGGAGCTTCGCGGGAGTGGGTATGGAGATTGGCATTAAAAACAATGTGCTGACAGTTATTGCGCCGCTCAAAGGTACACCGGCCGCACTCGCAGGTATTAAAGCAGGAGATCAAGTCATCGCTATCGATGGCGTTTCGACTGAGGGCATCTCGACCGACAACGCGATTACTAAAATCCGCGGCACGCTTGGCACAAGTGTCGAGTTTAATCTCTTGCGAGACGGTAAACCAATTACTATAAAAGTGGTGCGCGACACGATCCAAGTGCCACAAACTGAAGATGCTCTCGATACAGAAAGCGGTGTGTACCGTATCGCTCTGTTTGAATTCTCAGCAAATTCTGCTGCTCTTTTTGATAAAGCATTTGAGCGCTTTAAAACGTCTGGCTCCAAAAATCTTATTATCGATCTACGCTCCAACCCAGGCGGCTATCTCGACTCGGCGGTCGATATCGCCAGTCACTTCTTACCAAAGGGTGTGACCGTGGTCACCGAAGATTATGGTGATAAAGAAAATAAGAACACCCATACTAGTCTTGGGTACAATGACCTCCCACCAGGAACAAAAGTAGTAGTACTTATTGATGGTGGATCAGCATCAGCATCAGAAATTCTTGCCGGGGCACTTCAGGATGCAAAAATAGCGACACTTGTTGGTACCAAATCGTTTGGGAAAGGCTCGGTGCAGACGCTTATTGATCTCGACGGCGGGTCGCTCAAAGTGACGGTGGCACGATGGGTTACCCCTGCAGGACACTGGATTATGGGGAATGGCATTACACCAGATATCACTGTGCCGTACACTGCTGCTGATGCTGCCGCTAAAACCGACCCCCAAAAGGCGCGTGCCATCGACTTTTTGACGACCGGCAAGTAATACGGTATCGTGGGGTAATATGCATGTAATTTTGACCAAAGATGTGAAAGGGGTAGGCCGCGCGCGCGAGACCGTTCTGATGGCAGACGGCTATGCGCTCAATTTTCTTATTCCTAAAAAGCTTGCTGTCGTTGCTACGCCAATGGCTGTAAAAGAGGCGGCACTTCGCCAAAAGCAGGTACAAGACCGCTCAGCACTCGACACAGCGCTCCTTGCCCAGAATATCGCCTCGCTCGTTGATGCGAAGATAGTTATTAAAATGAAAGTGAATGAAAAAGGCCATCTCTACGACGCGGTAGGGGAGTCTGAGATTTCAGCGGCTGCCAAGGAGCAGGCACACATTGACCTCCCTGAGGGAGCCATTAAGCTCGAAAAGCCGTTTAAAGAAGTGGGTACGTTCGACATCCCGGTGTCTATCGGTGAGGTATTCGGTACGTTCTCGATCACGATCGAAGCTGAATAAAGAAACAAAAAAACCGCGGCGCCTCTCGGCGCCGCGGTTTTTTGCAGTATTAAACGACGTCGACGACTTTTTTGGTGAGGGTGCGACCAGCGAAGGTCGTTTTGCGGCGGTTGCGAAAGACTACTTTGCCGGTGGCAACTGAGAAGAGCGTGTGGTCCTTACCTACACGAACGTTGGTGCCTGCCTCGATCTTCGTCCCGCGCTGGCGGACGATGATCATCCCTGGGCGAGCTGCAGCGCCATCAGCGAGCTTTACGCCGAGATATTTTGGGTTCGAGTCGTTGAGGTTCTTTGCTGAGCCTCCTGCTTTCGTGGATGCCATAGTGGTATAGTTTTACCGTATGACTATAGCAGAGGTGCGGGAGAAATGCAAAAGCACGCTCGGGGGTATTCCCAAAGACGTCCTTTTGATTGGCATTCTCATACTGGCAGCGACCATAAGCTTTGGGCTCGGTTATTTAGCAGGACTTGACGCAGGGCAAAGTAGTAATGTGGTACCAAACGGGTCGATCGCGACCTCCAGTGATGAGGCAATGGTGGTCGCCTCAAAATTTGGTACCAAATATTATCTCCCCTCATGTGCTGGTGTAAGCCGTATTTCAAAAACAAATATAGTGTCATTTGCATCAGCCGCAACGGCACGCGCAGCAGGTTATT
>JAYUMM010000086.1:0-14109 GCA_043762685.1 bacterium
GTGAACTGGCTCCCAAGTGCAGGACCAACCGAAGTATACGAAAGCTCAGTCGTAGAGGCACTCTTTGAAATCGATTCAAGAACTGCTTCATGCTCGACCTCAGAGAGTGTGCGTGTACGAATCGTGACAGCATTCTCGCCTGAGGCGCGCACCGAAACAACACCGAGTGGCACCACGGCGACCTGTTTCTCAATGACTGCGATTGAAGGGACCGCTCCCTTATAGCTCACTTGCATCAAAGAACCGCCCGTAAAGTCGATACCGAGAGGGAGACCCCAGAACGCAATCGCGCCAATGGCGGCAGCAAGGAGCGCGCCCGTGATCCAGAAGAAGAGTCCGCGATGCGAAATGATGTACATAAATTATGAATTACGGGCGCCCGAGCCCAAAAGGAAGTGCCACAAACCACTTTTCTCCTCTGGAACAATCGCGAGCAAGAATACACGTGAGAGTGATACTGCCGAGACGAAAGATGCGAGCACACCGAGCACGAAGACAAGTGCAAACCCCTGCACGATGCTCGTACCGAGCCAGAACAGAATGACTCCCGAGATAATCATCGTGAGGTGCCCATCACGAATGGCTGGCCACGCGCGACTAAAGCCAATATGCACTGCCTCGCGTGGCTCTTTACCCTCGCGCAACTCTTCTTTGGTGCGCTCAAAGATAAGCACGTTCGCATCGACTGCCATACCGACCGATATGATAAGTCCGGCGATACCCGAAGCGGTGAGCGTCACGGGTACCACTTTAATCACCGCGAGCATGAAAGCGAGGTATTCAGCGAGCGCCAGGGAGGCGATGACACCCGGAAGGCGGTACCACCCAATCATAAAGAGCGCGATGATCAGGAAGCCGATAAGACCCGCCATAACACCGGCCGTGACTGCCGCTGCACCAAGAGTCGGGCCAACCGCCGAGCTACTCTCGAGCGAAATGGGTACCGGAAGTGCACCGAAGTTCAAGTTACGCACCAGGTCACGTGCCTGGGTCGCCGTGAAGCGGCCGGTGATGGTCGCCTGGCCACCCGGGATCGCTTCTTGGATGGTTGGGGTAGAAATCGGCTGACCATCGAGGAATATGGCGAGTGTTTGGCCAACATTCTCACTGGTAATCTTCTCAAAAAGCTTTGCGCCCTCGGCATTGAAGTTCAAAATCACCTGCGGAGACGAGAGTCCGGCAGTTGCGCCCGAACCGAAACCAAGTGTCGCACTCGAGAGATAGCGACCATTCAAACCGGTTGAGAGAAAGGCGACTTCGGTCGTCGTCCCGACCTTCGTAGTCGTTGCAAGTCGAAATTCAAGCGTCGGTGTCTGCCCGAGTGCCGCTACCGCGGCCTTGATGTCGGTCACCCCTGGCAAATCGACAATGAGGCGGTCCTCCGTGATACCTGAGAGTGCACTGGCCTCTTCGGTCTGAACCAAGGGCTCAGCAACACCAAAAAGGTTGACCCGGCGCTCAATAACACCCTGGAGGGCCCCCAGCGCATCGGAGCGCTCACCGGCAGGCGTCTGGCTCATGTCAGCCTTGTAGACGAGCTCCGTGCCGCCCGCGAGATCGAGCCCAAGCTTAAATCGGTAGGTACTTGTCGGATTCGCTTCAGTGGCAAAAACGAAGTAGGCAAGTAAAAGCCCTACAAGGAGGGCGGTGATTGCAAACACTCGGTAACGAGTCATGCGGAGAGTATAAACTAAATCGAGAAAAAGCGAAGTCTTGCGCTTACTATTGATTCGTTGCGTTCTCCGCAAGCGTTACTGTGTTCTCGAAGAGCTTGGCGACTGCCAAGGGCCCCACACCACCTGGGACAGGGGTGAAAATCGAGCATTTGTCGGCACAAAGAGGGTCAGCATCACCAACAATCGCGCCACCTGACTCTGATGTACCTGCGTCGATAAGCACCACCCCCTCTTTGAGCATATCGGGCACAATAAGGTGCGGGGCGCCCGCACCCGAGACAGTAATATCCGCAGCACCAAGCAATAGAGCAAGATCTCCTGACTCGCGCGTCACTGTTGTGACTTCTGCCCCTTGTTGGGTAAGCCACGTTGCGACCGGTGCACCAACAAGAAACCCAGCACCAACAACCACTACCTGCTTCCCTTTTGGGTCAACGGCATACTTCTTGAATATCTCTTGCACTGCTCCCACCACCGGCGGCAATACGTGCGGACGTACGAGATCTGTACTTTCAAATGCAGCACGCGCAGCAGTAGAGAGCACGTCGGCGTCTTTAGCGAAGGGGATCGCGTCACAAACTTCTCGCGCATTCACGCCCGCGGGTAGAGGGAGCTGGACGATGATCGCATCGGCGTCGCTCGATTCTACGGCGGCGCACAGCGCCGCCGTGCTGACGTCTTCAGGAAACTGTAATAGCTCGAGCACACATCCCGCATCAGTCGCACGCTTCTCTTTAATGGCGAGGTATGAGGTGGTGGCGGGTGACTCATTCGCAACGATAACAGCAATACGTGGCACTCTCCCGAGGTGCGCGGCACACCCTTTCGTGCGGAGAAGTACTTCTTGTGCGAGTGCGCGGCCATCAATAATCATGTGCCAGAAATTAATACGAGTGCACGGAGTGTCTTCATGGTAATCGCGAGATCGAGCCCGAATGAGCGATGGCGCAAGTAGTACAGATCAAACGAGAGCTTCCGGCGCGTACGCGCCACATCAGCAGCACCACGCGGCGCATCGTAGTCGTGTATTTGTGCCCACCCCGAGAGACCCGGGGCAATGAGGTGGCGAATATGGTACTGCGGTATCTCGCGCTCATACGTCTCTGCAATTTTTGGCAACTCGGGACGTGGGCCGATAAATGAAAGGTCGCCTACCAGGATGTTCCAAAGTTGCGGGAGCTCGTCGATACGCGTCTTACGCAGTAGACGCCCGAGTGTGGTCACCCGATTCTTTTTCTGCTGGTCAGGGTCGCCCCGATCATTAAAGAGCATGGAGCGTAATTTAATAATGCGGAAGAGCTGTCCCCCCTTCCCTATCCGTTCACTCGATATAAACGGTGTACCACCACTCACCGAGAGTGCGAGCGCGGCGACCGCAATAAATGGAACGGCGATACACGAGAGGAGGAGCGCAAGCATAATATCAAAAAGACGTTTGCAACTATCATAAATGGTGCGGCGGCGAGGTACCGATTCGAGCAACTGCTTCGCATCGAGATGCTCGAGTGGCACACGATCGAATATTTCTTCATAGAGAGAAGCGAAGGTGATGAGAGTGACTTTATTCGTCATCAACTCATAGAGCCGCGGTAATGTACGTGCAATGACTGGGTCAGATACATCCAGCACAATAAGACGTGCTCCTTGTGCGACCGCAGCAGTAATCGCCGCACGCACACTCTCTTCCTCAAGACCATTCGTTTCTTGATGCGCCACAAAACGAATAAGAAATCGATCGTTGTTGTTTACTTCGTCATAGAGCTCCTGCACTGACGTACCCGACCCGATGAGGAGTGCTGCTTCTCGCGTCCCTTCCTTTATCTCTCGCCGCATACGATAGAATCGCCACAAACTCTCTATGACGACTGAGACAATAAGATACAGAACTAGAATAGTCTTAGGAGCAATCGAGAGTGGGAGAATAAAAAAGAGAATCGCAGCCACACTGACCGTCGCCGCCTGTGCACCCAAGATACGAACCCCCATTACACGGCGAATCGGGCGCGTCTGTTTCTCATAGAGACCACCGATATAAAATACCGTCAGTGAGAGGAGAAACATCGGCAGAAACGGCACAACATTGGCCTCAAAGTAAACCCAGGTGGGTAAAGTAAGGTTCCGAAGGAGAATGGCTACCCAAAGCGAAATCACCAGAATAAGGAAGTCCCCTATGAGCAGAGTTATTGTTTCGCGGCGGCTGAAAACCATAGTGTAGATACTATAACGCGGAAATATATTGTACAGTTGCGACTATGACCGACATCCAAGGTAAAAAAGTACTCTTTGTTATCACCAAATCCAATTGGGGTGGAGCACAGTGGTATGTGTACACCCTCGCTACCCGCTTGCGAGCGACGGGTGCAAACATAGCAGTGGCACTCGGGGGTACCGGAGAATCTGGCGCCTCAACGGGGCGATTAGATGAGCTCTTAACTGAGGCAAGCGTACGGACGATTCCCCTCTCGACTTTTGCACGAGACATTAGCATTGCACGTGAGTTCAAGGCATTCTTTGAGCTTCTAGGCGTTTTGCGCCGCGAACGACCAGAGATAGTGCATCTCAATAGCTCCAAAGCCGGTGGCCTCGGCTCGCTCGCGGCGCGCATTGCAGGCGTCCCGAAGATTATATTTACTTCACATGGTCTCGCGTACGATGAAGACCGTCCTGCCTTCGAGCGCGCCCTTATCTGGCTCTCAACATGGATGACGTTTGTCCTCTCACACGTCGTCATTGTTATTTCTCACGATAACTATGAGCGGGCGCGCCGCTTACCATTCTGTAGCCACAAAATAATACTCATCCCAAACGGGATCGTACCTCCACCACTCGTCGATCGTGCTGTGGCGCGTACACGGCTCGTCCCACAGGCAGTAGATCGCGATTTTATATGGATCGGCACTATTGCCGAAAGTACCCACAATAAAGGTCTCACCTACCTCGTAGAAGCAGCGCTGCTCCTAAAGCAGCACAATCACCATTTCGTTCTCTGCTTGATCGGTACCGATGGCGAAGAACGCCCTTTGCTCGAAAAACGTATTGCCGAAGAACACCTCGATGACTGTGTATTTTTGCTTGGGTTCGTGCCCCACGCCGCTACATATCTCTCTGCATTTGATATCTTTACTCTCGTATCAATTAAAGAAGGCCTCCCGACCGTACTTCTTGAGGCTGCAGCCGCACATTGTGCTGTCGTCGCCACTCGTATTCCCGGTACGATTGATATTATTGATGAAACAACCGGTATACTCGTACGACCGCGCAGTGCCGATGAGATCGCCTACGGACTCGAGCAGTTGCTCCACGATGATGAAAGGAGAAAAAAACTGAGCGACGCGCTCTTTCAGAAAGCTTCTGAGACTTTTTCAGTCGACCGTATGTTCGATCAAACGGCAGAGCTCTACCACTAACGCTATCCTCCCTCGTATTCGTTTGCCCGTGCATCGCGTACAGCTCCACGACCATTGCGTGCGAGCGAGGTCACAATCCCGAGCGCCGCAAATTCTAAAGCGAGGTGCGAACCCCCTGAACTCATAAACGGTATGGTCGTACCGGTTACGGGTAAGAGCCCGAGACTAATACCCGTATGTATGGCGACGTGCGCCGCAAAGAGAAACAGTACCCCAAGCGTAAAAAAGGCATCGAAGTTAGTTGCCGATGAGCGCGCAATCTCTGCGAGTCGCGCAAAAAGAAGTGCGTACAAGAGAAGCAATAGAACCACACCAATGAACCCCCACTCTTCTGCAAAAGCGGCAAAAATAAAGTCGGTCTGATACTCGGGTAAAAAACGGAGTTTCGACTGTGTCCCGTAGCCAATCCCCTTTCCAAAAAGCTCGCCCGAGCCTACGGCAACTTGTGCCTGGTAGGCGTTATAGCCAGAGCCGCGAATATCGCTCGCTGGATTCACAAATGAAATAATGCGGGCACGTTGATACGGCTTCAGTCCATCAAACCAAAGGAGTGACGCCACAATGAGTGCGAAACCGCCAAGCATAAGCAAATGTTTTTTAGAAATGCCTGAGACCAACATCATACCGAGCCAGAGAGAACAAAAAATGATGGCATTTCCCATATCCGGCTCGAACAAAATAAAAAGAATGAGTGTGAGTGAGTAGGCCCCTGACACAATAATATGCCGAAAATCGCCAATCTCGACGTGGCGTCGTGACAAATATTTAGCAAGGAGCGCGATGAGAGCGAGTTTCGCGAGATCGGCGGGCTGAAATGAGATCGGCCCGAATGAGAACCACGCGCGTGCACCCATCACCGGATGCGCCACGACCAAAAGAAGCGCAAGGAGCGCAATTGAGACGCTATACAAAAGCATCACCACTGGTGTGCGACGAATGAAACGCATATCGAACGTCGCGAGCGCAAAATAGATCCCCACCGAGATTGCGACCCAAAGGAGCTGTCTTGGGGCAAACGACGCCTCTTGATCAAATGTGCTCATCGTCAGTATCCCGAGAAGCGTCAGAGCGAGTGCGGGGAGCAGGAGCGTCCAATCGAAAAAGAGCGGCGGCCGAACGAGTTTTTTGAATGTCATGCTCCTAAGAATGCGGCCCTACTGAAAGCAGAATAATTGGCACTACCTCTATGTTCGTTGCGGTACCCACGAATGCCCCATTCCACGTAAAGGATGCTACCGCGGCACCTTGGCCAGGAATCGTCGGGAGAACTGTTGATGATGCTCCGATAACATTCCCCTCAACATCACGCACCAAGACCACAACCTGCACCGCAAAAAGTGGTGTCGCACTTGAGTTCGAAAGAGTCGCTTCGATACGAGGAGCCGTGTTCGTCCCTCCGAGCTTCGTATTTGAGACTTTTGGCACAACACGCGGGTCGGCTGAGAGCGTAAACCATTTCGGTGCGGCGGAATCAATCTCTAGAAATGCATTCGTCACCGTCTGTTGAGTCGACGCGAGTCCGGGAATAAATACTGGTTGAGTCTTCGCGGGTGGTAAATCGAGTGTTCCCGTCACTTCACGCAAGACCACCTGATTTGCCCCGTAGACACGAACACGATAGGGCACATTCTTTGCAGCGGCAGTCGCATTTTTATTCTCTATAGACGCAATCACGTCGACACGGCCCGCGCCATTACTTACCGCTTTGGTAAAAAGGACAGTGGGCGGTTGCACTTGGGCGGTACAAAGGTATGTGCACGAGCCGCCGCAGTCG
The DNA here is from genome assembly GCA_043762685.1 of bacterium. Lineage (GTDB taxonomy): Bacteria > Patescibacteriota > Minisyncoccia > Phycocordibacterales > Phycocordibacteraceae > C7867-001. The sequence goes on from JAYUMM010000086.1 coordinate 6,858, forward strand.
ACACCCGTCTCGTTCTGATTCTGCACTCCATCGACACACGAGGGCGTCTGATGGGTCACCGAAATAAATACAGTCGCAGCAAAAGCTACTCCCAGAGCACCGAGAGTAATAAACACAATGATCCGCCGCCGCATTGCCCAAGACATGTCAGTAGTATAGCAAAACACTGAGCAGGAAACCTACGCAGTGTGGCTGGTCGGAGTAAGTGGATTTGAACCACCGACCTTCTGATAGAGCCATGTGGCAGACAACTCTCTTGCGAGACTCCTTCCATAAATAGACTCTTTCAAGTATTCAGTTCTGGCGGCTAGCTACTCTCCCCATCTGAAACGATGAGTACCATCGCCGCTAGGAGGCTTGACTGCCGTGTTCGGAATGAGAACGGGTATAACCCTCCCGCCAAACCACCAGAACTGAACACTCGAAAATGTTCGTATACGAAATGCCATGGTAATAAATGTGAAAACGAACGTGGTATACAGGATTCCGCACGAGAAACTGGACATATTAGTACTCCTCGGCTCCATACCTTGCGGCACTTCCACCTAGAGCCTATCAACGTGGTCATCTCCCACGAGTCTCATAACGATTCCTAATCTTGGAGCATGTTTCCCGCTTATATGCTTTCAGCGGTTATCACGACCCGACATAGCTACCCAGCGGTGCCCTTGGCAGGACAGCTGGTAGACCAGAGGTCAGTTCACCCCGGTCCTCTCGTACTAGGGGCAACCCTCCTCAAGAATCAACGCCTGTAGTAGATAGGAGACCAACCTGTCTCACGCATCTAGTTAATTGAGCGAACCCGACGAATGGGTTCTCTACAACGTTGCCCCGATTACTCGGGGGATCGGACTGTAACTTTATCCACTCGCGTTATGCGGTTGGGATAATCAACATTCAGTCTCTACGGGTGTTTGTACTCATGAGCACTTACTTCCCTCGGTATTGCCCTTCTCGTACACAACGAGAGTCGGGTTCTACCGATATAAGTTGATTTCTTCACCTATATTCCTATAGATGACCGCCGTAAGTATGTCTTCGCACAGTGCGTCTCCACGCACCTAACAATTCCTCGTGGGTTCAAACCGTTCAGTCACCAACAACGTTAGTTGCTGAACGGTTTGAACCCAGCTCGCGTACCTTTTTAAATGGCGAACAGCCATACGCTTGGGACCTTCTCCAGCCCCGCGCTAAGGTGAGCCGACATCGAGGTGCCGAACTCCGCCGTCGCTAAGGACGCTTGGGCGGAACTAGCCTGTTATCCCCAGGGTAACTTATATCCGTTAATCTCTGGCCGCATCTAAGGCGTACCATCGGTTCACTATGCTCTGCTTTCGCATCTGCTCGAGATGTACCTCTTGCAGTTAAGCTCTCTTATGCCATTACACTATCGGCACGGTTTCCATTCGCGCCTAGAGAACCTTAATAGACTCCTCCGTTACTTTTTAGGAGGATAGCGCCCCACCAAAACTACCCGCCACGCACGGTCCCCCGTTGGATCCCAACGGGGTTAGACAGTGCACACAGCAAGAATGGTATTTCATTGTTGACTCCACACCAGCCGAAACCGATGCTTCAAAGTCTCCCATCTATGCTACGCATGCAGCACACACTGCCAATACGAAGCTGTAGTAAAGCTCCTGGGGTCTTTTCGTCTAACTACAGGTATCCGGCATCTTCACCGGAAGTGCATTTTCACCGAGCGAGTCCTCGAGACAGTTTCCCACTCATTACACCATTCGTGCACGTCGGAACTTACCCGACAAGGAATTACGCTCTTCGATTCCTTTTAGCACGCGAAGGACCATATCTTGTCCCCGATTTGGCATCGGGGCTATGACGTATGGCCTCTCATTTGAGTCATGTTGGACAAAGTATGAATTACTCCATACTCAGGTAACTTGGTGTAGTTCTGTTCACCCTATAATCGTCCTAGTCCTCCCGCGTTCGACAAAGTCGAGCGCGGGACCTTAGGACGATTATAGTTATCGCCGACATTCACCGGGGCTTACACAGTCCAGCACCACACCGAAGTATGGTACCCACCGTGGTTAACCTTCCGGCATTGGTCAGGTGTCACCCCCTATACGTCCTCTTACGAGTTTGCAGGGAGCTGTGTTTTTGGTAAACAGTTGATAGGAAAACTTTCACTGCGGCCCCTCTCTCTTGCGAGAAAAGGGCAGGCCTTATCGCTAACTTACGGCCGCTTTTTTGCCGAGTTCCTTGAGGACCTCTTACTCGTTCGTCTTGGTCTTCTCGACCTGATCACCTGAGTCGGTTTGCGGTACGGTCAAGTCTTGTGTTGATGCGTAGAAGGTTTTCTTGAAACCGCGCTTTGCACTCTTTCTCCCCCCGAAGGAGGAAATTGCGTCATAGCTTGGGTTAGCGCGTACCGGATTTCCCTAGTACACACCCTCACTACGCCGACCCAAATCCAATAATGGGCAGCACATACAGCAGTCCGTCACTCCATTGCCACAAGACCCGGTCAGGGAATATTAACCCTGTGTCCATCGGGTGCGGCTCTCGCCATCCCCTTAGGCCCGACTAACCCTCAGTTGATCACCATAGCTGAGGAAACCTTGATCTTTCGACGTGCGGGGTTCTCACCCGCATTGTGGTTACTTGTACCGGCATTCTTACTTCTGTACGCTCCACCATGGGTTATCCCTTTAGCTTCAGCGCGAACAGAACACTCTCCTACCGCGTGCGCCGCCTCGAAAGGTTGCGCACACCCGCAATTTCGGCACAACGTTTAACCCCGATCATCTTCGGCGCAAGGACTCTCGATGAGTGAGCTGTTACGCTTTCTTTAAATGGTGGCTGCTTCTAAGCCAACATCCTCACTGTCTATGAGTCCTCACTTCCTTGTGGATGTACTGAACGTTGATTTAGGGGCCTTAAGTGGCGATCAGGGCTCTTCCCCTCTCGATCGATGGAGCTTCGCCCCCACCTTCTAACTGCCGCCCGGGTACTGGGTATTCGGAGTTTGATAGGAACCACGAGGTTTCCCCCTGTTGGTCCCTTCCAGTGCTCTACCCCCCAGCACACATATGGCGACGCCAGCCCAAAAGCTGTTTCGGAGAGAACCAGCTATTCCCAGATTCGATTAGCTTTTCACTCCTTACCACAAGTCATCCCAAGACGTTGAACGATCTACGGGTTCGGGCCTCCATCTGTCTTTCGACAAACTTCACCCTGCTCATGGTAAGCTCATCTGGCTTCGGGTCGTATATATCCTACAAATGCGCTATTCACGCTCGGTTTCCCTAAAGCTCCACCCCGTAAGGGTTTAGCTACGCAAGATATATACACTCGCCGGCTCATTCTTCAATAGGCATGCCGTGACGGAACAGTCTTACGACGTCCGCGCCGACCCCTTGTAAGTACACGGTTTCAGGTCTATTTCACTCCCCTCTCGGGGTTCTTTTCACCTTTCCCTCACGGTACTGGTTCACTATCGGTCATAGGACGTATTTAGCCTTACCGGTTAGTTCCGGCAGATTCAGTCGAGCTATTCGTGTCTCGACCTACTCAAGAATACAAACAAGAGTCGTCATACATTTCGCATACGGGGCCATTACCCTCTGGGGCGCTGCTTCCCAACAGCTTCTGCTATATAGACGATTTATAACTCTTCTCCAATAAATTGGACGTTCGCATCTTACAACCCCGCAGTCCGAAGACCACGGTTTGGGCTTTTCCCTTTTCGCTCGCCGCTACTTAGGGTATCACGCGAGTTGCGTTCACCTGGCACGAACATACGCGCCAGTTGAACGCAACTCATATTGTTCTCTTTTCCTCCTGGTACTGAGATGTTTCACTTCCCAGGGTTCGCATCACGCAAGCGTTACCTCGCGGATTACAGTTCAAAACTGTAGGGTTCCCCCATTCGGATATCTCCGGATCAAAGGCTACAAACCGCCTCCCCGAAGCTTTTCGCAGGTTAGTCGCGTCCTTCATAGCCGTCCTAGGCCAAGGCATCCACCGTGCACTCTTATGTCTCTCGTGCGGAGACCTATATATCACGATTCACTTCACACTCCCCTACACCGAAACCACTCCCGGTATAGGGGATTTTATTACCAATGCATATTCGTATGTCAAAAGTCAGTGTCTTCATTCGAAACGAAAACCGCCCCAAGGGGCGGTTTTCGTGTGCTCTGTGCACCCGGGCCTTTTACGGCCTATCCGCTCCTAAAAAGTGTGGTTGCTTTCGGTTCGTAGACACGTGATTAGGAGTATAGACGAGTGCACATCCGGCGTCAATAGTCCTGCGGACTATAGGGTAGTTCCTGCCTTATTTGAAATACAAGAAGTGAGTTCAGATGTCTGTGTCCAACCACAAGTGCCAGTCGCTTGGACCTCACAGCGGGCCGCATTGTAGCAGGCATATTCAGCGCGATATTCGCAGGTGGAAACTGTGGAGCTCGCCTTCCCCACTTCTACACAGAGCTGGTTGCTGCAGCCGGAGCGGACACACGCAGTGGCCACAGTTTTATTACATCCGTAGAGAGCGTTGAGCTTTGCACGCGTTATTGGGCCAACAGATCCAGTCTGACTAATCCCATTTTTCGCCTGAAACACTTTTATATCAGTACTGTTCGTTACAGAGCAAAGAGAAGATCCTGCAGGAGTAGTGCCTACAGTAGATACCACACGAGCACTACCAGCACTTGCTGGAGTACTTGTAGTAGGGGTTACTGGGGCACTTCCTATCAAAGAAGCCTGCACATTCGCTATCGTCGTCGCATCAGCACCAAAGGCGGTTAGAAGTCCGAGGACCGACTGAATCTGCGAGGCAGTAAGACTCGCCGCAGAAGCGAATAAGGGAGAAACAAGTATCCCGACTGTGAGCACCGCACCAACAATGTATTTATTCATATGTTCTTAAGTATACCGTAAATAATAGTCAGACTGCTCTAATACCCCCAAGCCGCGCACGACACCAAAGTGTGACACACTCTCTCTTTCCTCTTCTTATAAAGGACACCTTTCTACTGGAATATGGAGTTATCCACAGTGTGTCCTTTACAATGTCTTTTAGTACACTAGTATCTATAAAGGAACGGTGATTGGCGAGTGTTTCGTTGAACATCCGTTGCAAGATGATCTTTCATAGCTCTTTTGTCGGCAATAGAGCGCCAGCTACAAGGCACTTACCCACGCTCCGCGGCGATCCGCGACACAAGCCCTATGGTACAGCTCTCTTCGTAGTGATGCGCCAGACGTTGCACACGGTTTTCGTCGAATCAAAAATCTCAAGACCACCCACATTTCTCGGCATGGGAGCACCAATATAGTACGCCCCATCTCCATTTCGCTCTCAACCACCCTGGGTGGTTTTGTTGTTTTATATAATTTATATAAAATGTATAGAAATAGTTCCACGTGGAACTTTTTTTCACACAGTACCTTTATATTGGTTCACGTGGAACGCTCAGCAAACGTGATGCTTTTTCATTATATTTTGTATTTCATCATCTTCTGCCGCTTCTCTTTTCTTTTTTCCTGATTCCCCCAGTTTTTTAAGATCTTCTTCACTTAAATTAAAAAGTTCTGATGTCCGCTTATCCAAATATGGGCGAGTATTCTTAGCCGAATCATCAAGTATCTCCTCGAGAAGGGCGTTTAGTGCCCAGCCAATCTTCGGCCCTGGGTTCACGTGGAACATCTCCATGATGTACGCGCCATCGATCCTTAGCATACTGACAGAGATAGGGTCGCGCAGCGCCTGTTCTACCATCGCTTTGTACTTACGAAACCTAAATGGCTGTTCCTTAGGACGCCCGGTACCAACACGGTCACAAATACGTAAATTCAATAAATCCCATATATTCTCCTCACCAACGTTCTTTATCATACGTCGTACGGCCGAAAGTGTAATCTGATCGGGGTCAGAGAAGAACATGTGCCACCGAACCAATTTAGTCACTTTATCAATCGTCTCACGAGGGAAATGTAGGTCTTCAAGCGCTTTTTTTGTTACACGTGAACCAACTACCTCGTGTCCATGGAAGGTCCATTCCTGTTTTTCGTCAGACCAGTGGCGAGTCTCTGGCTTCGATACGTCGTGGAAGAGCCCTGCAAGGCGTATATCAAAGTCCCACTCTTTATCAGCTGCGTGCTGCATGGTACGCATCAAATGCTCAAAGACATCATAGCTGTGTGCCTGATTCTGCTCAACCCCGACGCCACGAATCAAATCCGCAGATATATATTCAAGAATACCAAGCTTCTGTGCTAGCACGAGAGCATCCATTGGTTTGTTTGATTTTAAGATTCGAATCAACTCATCCCTTACTCTTTCACGTGAAACATGCTTTAGATGCTTACTATTTTCGCTTATTGCAAGAGCGGTGGCACCGTCTATGCCGAAACCAAGTTCAGCGACGAGCCGTACTGCGCGGAGCATCCGAAGAGCGTCTTCATTTACGCGGAGCGACGCGTCACCGACCGCACGTACCAACTTGTCCTTTATGTCCTTTAAACCATCGTACGGGTCAATTATGAGCCCCGTAGACGATTCTAGTGCGATAGCATTTATGGTGAAGTCGCGCCGCGCCAAATCTTCGGGTAGAGAAGTGCCAAATGTGACTGAGTCTGGTCGACGCTTATCAGAGTAGCCAGACTCGATACGGTAGGGGGTCACTTCGACAATAGTCAGTGTCGTGTCGAGAGATCCTGTCTTAATACCCACAGTCCCGTAGTTGTTCTCGTAGAACGAGTCGGGGAATACTGTTTGAATCTGCTCAGGTGTCGCGTTGGTGGTAAGGTCCCAATCTTTTGGTTCACGGCCAATAATGATATCGCGTACGCATCCACCAACGAGATACGACTCAAAGCTCGCTTCGCGCAAGCTATTGCTGATCCTCTTCACTTCTGGGGGAATACGGTACTCCATTGGTCGAATCGTACCACAGGGTTACTGGTTTTTTACCGTGCGTACCGTACTATGAGAACACGCCCCGATGGTGAAACGGATATCACATCAGTCTTCGGAACTGACGGTCCAGGTTCGATTCCTGGTCGGGGCACAAAGAGGGCGGCCCATTGGGCCGCCCGGTAAAACTTGTGCACACTTCAAGGAATGCCTTCAACTAGCTTGCCTGCTTGGTCAATATGCAACTGTGCCAGTGCCTTCTCGAGCTGGGCGAGCTCAAAGGCAATGGCCGCTTCCATGCTCACGTGTTTCCCTGCGGCAACCTCCGCTTGCAGGTCGCGGTAGCAGCCCTCGACGAACTGCAACGCA
>JAYUMM010000087.1:0-1772 GCA_043762685.1 bacterium
GCAGGCGTCGCTGCCCCGCCAGGGATCTGAAGTTTTATCTTTTTGACGACTGTTGCCATGATTGTCTGAGATTACCTTATTATCTAAAAAATTCCTAGAGCTTGCGAATCTGAAGGAAATCGAGCTCTACCGGCGTCTCGCGACCGAACATCGAGACCATCACTTTCACCTTTCCGCGATCCTCGTCGATGTCGCCGACCTTGCCTTCGAGATCCTTGAACGGGCCATCGACAATTACGATCGGGTCCTCTTTGACGAGATCGATACGATGCTTCGGAGCTTCGGCAGTCATTCGCTTCATCAAGGTGGTGACCTCGGCCTCCTCCATTGGGACTGGTGTGTTGCCGCTACCCACAAAACCGGTCACGCGCGGCGTATTGCGCACAACAAACCACGAATCGTCATCAACAATCATACGAACGAGAATATAGCCCGGGTAGATTTTCTCTTCTTCGACGATACGCTTACCGCTTTTCACACGGATTTTCTTCTCCGTCGGTACAATCACTTTAAAGATTTTTCCCTCCATCCCCAAAGATTCGATGCGCTGCTTCAAGTTACGCTCGACTGCATTCTCGTACCCCGCATAGGTGTGGATGGTGTACCAACGTGCATCCTCTTCGCGTGGCGCTACTTCGTCGCGCACCTCCTTACGTACCACTGGTGCAATATCGGCCATACCCATCTCTTCGGGCATCTCGGGAGCACTCTGAAAGAATTCTTCATTGGTATCCATAGGAAAGAATTATCCACCTGCAACGCGACTCACAATCAGACTAAAGCCGTAGTCGAGTAGTGCGACGAACAAAGCAATAGCCGCGGTTAGACCAATCACCACCAACGTATGAGCGATGGCCGTTTGGCTCGTCGGCCACACAATATGGGCGAATTCATCTCGCACGTGCTTCAGGTAGGTGAACGGTGAGGTCATGTGAGGACGGTTAGCAAATAAAAAAGCCCTGCGGGCTCTCAATGGGGAGAGCATACCGTATTCTGCTAAAAACGTCAACTAGCGGATTTCGTAGGTGACCGAGACCTCAGCGTTGTAGGTGTTTTCGCCCACGGGGATCGAAGGCACTGCTGCCCCCCTTGAGTCCATTGGGCTCGCATAAACCGCGTTCTTCAGATAGTTGTAGTCGCTTGACGACTCAGAGAAGTTCACAATCTTGCCGAGGTGCACCCCGAGCTGCTTCGCAAGCAATTTGGCCTGTGTCTTGGCGTTTTCTATCGCATCAGCGCGCGCTGCGTCGTAGCCTGTAGTCGAGTCATCGAGTGCAAAGTTGGGGCCGTAGACATTCTGTACCTCGAGCGTTCCGAGTTTCTCGAGGAGCGTACCTACCTTAGTGAGGTCGCGCACCGTCACCTGGATTGACTGAGATACCTGGTACCCGGTTATCTTGGGTGAGCCACTGTAGGTCGGGCAACGTGCGCCATCGGCACATTGGTTTGGATAGGAATACTGCGGTGAAATGGTATACGAATCGGTTTTTACATCAGTATTTGCGACACCCTGTCCCTTGACCGCGTCGATGACCGTATTGGTCTGTTTAGTCGTCGCGACCTGTGCCTCAGCGACCGTAGGAGAAGTATGTTGCACGGTGAGTGAAATGCGGGCGACGTCTGGCGGGAGTGTGGCTTTGCCCGACCCATGGACGGTAATAGTGTCGGTCGCCGGGCCACTGCTGCGACCGAGATTTTGCATAGTCGCGACGGTCTGTGAGAAGAGGAAGAGTGCAAGAAGTGTAAAGACCGCGACAAGCGCATAGCGCATA
>JAYUMM010000088.1:0-4926 GCA_043762685.1 bacterium
AATCGGCTCCAGGGGCATTATGTCCTCGGTCATACCATCAATCTGAATGTTATTGCGGTCCATAATCGCCGTCAGATTGTGGAGCTTATACTTACCCGCTACCAGAGCCGCCTCCCATATATTACCCTCATTCTGCTCCCCATCGCCCATCACACAATATATATGGTTCTGCTTGCCATCCATCCGGAGCGCGTATGCCATCCCAGCCGCCTGAGAGAGACCCTCACCCAAAGGGCCAGAGGTGGTCTCGAGACCGGGGAGACGTATGCGCTCCGGATGACCCTGGAGTCGACTACCAAACTTCCGCAGCGTGAGACACTCAGCAACGGAGAAGTAGCCTGCGTGTGCCATCGCCGCGTAGCGCACCGGGCACGTATGCCCGTTTGAGAGAATGAGTCGATCGCGCTCCTCCCACTCGGGGTTCTTTGGGTCGTGAACAAGAATATGAAAATAAAGTGCCGCAAATATATCGGCGAGTCCAAGCGGGCCTGCGGTGTGCCCGCTCCCTGCAGCAACGAGCATAGCAATAAGCGTCTCACGAATCGCTTCTGCTTTACTCTCGAGAAAAATGACCTGGTCGCTCGTCAATGACATCGTTCTAGTATAACTGATTTTATGTCGAGTGTTCGCCCAACATCACACACGATACCGACTTTCAAGTATCTCGAAGGAGGCTACCGCAGCGGCAGGATCTCCTGCTCGAAGTATTCCTGATCCGATTACCAAATGTGAGACATTGAGCGCGAGCAGCTTCTTCGCTGAGTCGAGCGAGACACCACCGTCTACTTGCATCGCAATTTCTTGGTGACGGGTGTGAAATGCGCGTATCTTCTCAAGTACGCGCGAGTCGAAGGGCTGTCCCTGGCGCCCTATGCGGGCGATACCCATAAATTGCACATAGGAAATCTCTGCGAGAGAGTGTTCAATAAGGGAAAGCTCGCTCGCGATATTGAGCGCAAGACCGAACGATACAATATGCCCAAATTGTTTGCGCGCGTCTGCAAGAAAATGAGGGAGTGATGTTACACTCTCGGCGTGAAAGGTGAGGCGTGTCGCGCCGAGTGCGAGCCACTGCGCCGACGCGTGTACGGCGTCAAAACACATAAGATCAATCTCGTACTCGATACGGTCGAGATACGGGAGCATCTCGGTGCGCGCAATGCGGTCGCGCAAATCCTTGGGTGCGTTATAGGGCCAGGATGCGGGAGCGGCGAAATGCCCGTCCACCACATCAATCTGTACTCGCGCTACCGTCGGGAGCGATGCATACAGAGCCAGCGTGTCATCGAACTCACGCCCAGTGAAAGGGAGTACGGCAGGGACAACAAAACTCATTACTCTCTAGTATAAAGCAAATATATGAAAAGGGTCCTCTCCGCACATTATCTGGCGTAAGTATCTACGGTCGTGTGGGTGGTGTCGATGCTGTGGTTTGTGGTACTACCACTGGGAGGGCTTTCTGTACCGATGCTGCTGAATACGCTTCTGTATCGATTACCTCAAACGAGGGAAAGATCTGGAAATGCGGTGTCGACCACACCATCGCAGTAATAACCCCTGCTATCGAAATAATAGACACGCCGTAAACAGCACTCAGACGTCGATAGTCTGCAACAAGACGCTCAAGTCTTTCATTTTCTTGCGTTGATGTTTCCATAAGAGATATTGTGAGTACTGTTAATATTTTGCTAAGCGGCGCGCATGGCGAGGTGCGGGAGAGAAAGGTGTCTCAAGAAATATCAGCACCGCTTCATCGGCCTCGTCTCCTGAGACGAAACGTGCACCGATCGAAAGCACGTTTGCATTATTATGTCTGCGGGGCAAACGCACCGCGTCGAAACCATCTTCAGAGTGCCCGCCCTCGATGTCGAGTGCTGCGGTCACCCGCATCGGCCCATAGTAGACTGCCGCGCGAATACCCGGTACGCGATTGGCACACATCGCTTCTCCTTGCCCACTCCCACCGACCATAATGCCGCGCGCCATGGGCTCCATTGCAACACGCTCGGCAAGTAGCGTCATATAATCTGGGTAGTCGTCTTCAGGATCGCTTACAAATGCACCGAGATCTGCTACTTCATAGCCGCGTGTACGCACGTGCTCGATAAGCGCATTCTTGAGCGCGAGCCCGGCATGATCGGCAGCGAAATAAATCTTAGGCATCTTGTGGTGAGTTTGCTTGCTCCGAACCTGTCGAGGCGGTCGAGGCCAGAGCGGCTTGTATTACATGTCGCACAAGGGCTTCGGTGTAGCCCATCTCATTATCATACCAAGCAAGTACCTTTACGAGGGTACCGTCAACAACTCTCGTCATCCCCAGGTCAGCAATCGACGCATAAGGTTCTCCGACAATATCGCTCGATACCAACTCATCGTCAGTCGTGGTAAAGATACCCTCCCAGCGAGCAGTCTTCGCAGCGTCACGCAGTATCGTATTCACCTCTTCTGCCGTCGTTGCTCGCTTGGCAATAAATGTGATGTCGGCAATAGACCCTGCCGGAACCGGTACCCGCAGTGAAATCCCGTCAAACTTTCCTTTCAGAGATTCATACGCTTGCGCGACGGCGACTGCAGCACCGGTCGAAGTCGGTACGATATTTTGTGCCGCAGCTCTTCCCTCTTTCATATCTTTTTTTGATGGCCCATCGACGATCGACTGGCTTGCCGTATACGCGTGCGTCGTCGAGAGTATCGCCTTCTCGATACCAATAGACTCGTCAAGAATCGCAATAACCGGGCTGACCGAATTTGTCGTACAAGAAGCATTGCTACTGATCTGGCAATTCTGCAAGCGATCTTCGTTTACTCCCATAAGCACCGTTGCGCCGAGTGTCGACTCTCCTTTTACCGGTGCCGATATCACCACGCGCCTGGCGCCGGCAGCAATATGCGCCTGTGCCTTTTCGTACTCAGTAAAAAAACCGGTCGACTCAACGACCACATCTACCGCCAGTTCCTTCCATGGGAGGTTCGCCGGGTCCTTCTCCGAACAAAATCTGATAGTGGAGCCGCCGACCACTAGTGCACCATCTTTTGCTTCGACAGAAAACGGAGCGCGGCCATAGACTGTGTCATATTTGAGCAAATACGCGAGATTCTCGAGAGACCCAAGATCGTTCACTGCGACAATTTCGATATCACGCCCATACGAACGGCGTACAAACGCTCTCCCGATACGCCCAAACCCATTAATAGCGACTCGAATTGCCATACAAATAAATTACATGAAATAGATAAACGACCCTGAGAGTATAACATTCGTTGTTACCCTTTTATCCCCAAATCCGTGGGGGATGAGGACGATCCTTTACCAATATTGGTCTCCGGAGTAGTTGCCGCCGCCCGAGCGGTTTTGAGTGATTTTGGTATTTCAATTAGTGTCTTTACAGACAAACATCCAACAGCCGACAAGGCCAGCGTTGAGACCACTCGCAAGGGTGGTGCTCGCAACAGCGTTTGATCTGCCAATGTTGGCTGCCACGATCACAGACGGTAGCAGAGCGACAGAGACAGTCGTGCTGAGAAACAGGCTAGAAAGAAGTGAGCATTTTTATTTAAAATCAGAATCATGGTGCGGCGACCGTCACAACACGAGATACAGTGCCCGAGTTCCCGCTCGCATCCGTCGCCAAGTAGGTGAGTGTATAGAGACCTGCGGTCGCCGTGTCGACCGAGCCGGTCTCGACAATTTTTGTTGTCAAATCACCATCGACACCATCAAGCGCAGTCGCGCCCGGGTCGGTAAAGGTGTCGTTCACTTTCAACGACATCGCCGCACTCCCGTTCAGCGCTACAACCGGTGGTGTCGTGTCGCTTGGTGGTGATGTCGAAATGGGCGGTGTTGATGTGCCGGTACCAATAGCAGTCCCGTCAGGATTCCCGACAATCACGGTGCGACGTGCTGTTGCGATATTTCCTGCTTTGTCGGTCGCCGAGTACGTGACGATGTGCGTTGCAGCAGCTGAGGTGTCGATACCAACTGCGCTTGCAGCTTGCTCGATACCATCCACATAGAAAAGTATCGGATCCGTACCATCGACCGCATCAGTCGCCGAAACGCCCGGCTCGACGAATGCTCCGCCGACCGAGAGATGGAGTGGATTATCACCCAAAAGAGTAATCACCGGCGCGACGGTGTCGGGGCCACTCGACACCGAAACCGTTGTAGCTTCAGGAGTCGATGTTGCGACCTGCCCTTCAGTCTGGACGATAAAGTAGTCGAAGGAGAGGTCGCTCGCTTGTGGCGCAGAAATCACCAGCTTGAATGAACCCTTCGATTTGTCGCTGATGTACCAGTTCGCCGTGGTCGACGCAGTGAGGGTGACGAAAATCTTAGAGGTTGGAAGGACATAACTATTGTTCACTTGCGCCACGGTGTTGCCTGCGAGGATGGTGATGGTGCCCGCCGAAGACGTGCCCTTCGAGTTGGTCGCGGCGACGAACTGATCAGCGATGAGTGTCCCGAATTGTGCGAAGCCCTTGCCGATAAACGCACCGATTGCATTAAATGCGCTCGCGAGTGAGGTCGTCGAAAGCGAGAGTACCGTGCTCGTCGCCGAGCCGACTGCTCCACTCTCGAGTGCCGTGACCCGAGTCTCGAGCGCAGTCAGACGCACATCTTGTGCAGCGATCTTGGTGGCGAGTGCCTCGACTCCTGAGAGGTTGTAGGTCGCGAGCTTGTAGAGGTCGACAGTGCCGGCCACGGTCAGAACCGCGGCCGGCACTGTCGCCGTCACCGTCGTCGAACCGATCAGGTAACTCGCTACGGCACTATTTGCCGTTGTGTAGGCATCGGCGAGTATTGCGCCTGAGACGGTCAGCTTTTCACTTGGGTGTGCGGTACCAATACCCACGTTTCCGGTCGCATCAATCGTAATCGCAGGAGCAGCCGTATCTTGATACAGACTGCGGAGTGTTGTCGCACCC
>JAYUMM010000089.1:0-1671 GCA_043762685.1 bacterium
ATTTTGAGACTTTCTCCAAGGCAAGTCGTGTCGCCCTTGCGTACGGTAGTACCGCCACACCAGTGTTCGAAACTTCGCTGGGGTCAAATTCATACGCTACCTCGCTTTGGGCCAGCGGGTAGCGGCGGCAGGATAGAGCTTGGTGAGCGGGTGTAGTGCACAGTCGTGAGGGCGCGCGGGACACACGTAGCGGCCGTAGAGTACCAAACCATTGTTCACGTACTGCCAGTCTTTCTTCGGTAAAAGCTCCTCAAGCTCTTTCGAGATTTTGGTAAGGTCATTCGCATCAACAAGGTCAAAACGTTTTGCAAAACGCTTCACATGAGTATCGGTCGGTATTCCCTCGAAAAGGTCGAAGAGCTCTCCCAAAATTACGTGTGCTGTCTTGTACCCTACTCCAGGCAAAGACACTAATTCTTTTTCCGTCCGTGGCACCTCCCCACCAAAATGGTCCTGTATCCATGTCGCCGCGCCAATAATCGCTTTCGCTTTATTGCGAAAAAAAGTGACCGATGAAATTTCTTTCGTAAAAGTTGCGAGTTTCGCGCTCGCGAAATCCTGAGGAGTTTTGTATTTTTGAAAGAGGGTCGCGGTGAGTTTGTTCACTGCTTTGTCGGTGCACTGTGCCGACAGAATAACTGCGACAACAAATTGAAATGGTGTGGTGTGCAGGAGCTCACTCTCGGGTACGGGATACGCCTTCTTCAGATACGCAAGTATCTTTTTCGCACGGGACGTACGCTGTTTCTGCTTTGTCAGGGTCATGCAAACGACTTCAGGTCGGCAATGACTTCGGCAGCATGGAGCTCGGGTTTCACCTTCTCATATACCTTGGCAATAATTCCCTCGGGGTTGATAAGAAACGAGGTACGACTCGTACCCATATAGGTGCGTCCCATAAACTTCTTCTCGCCAAATACGCCGTAGCGCCCCACGACCTCTTTGTTCTCATCGGCAAGCAGAATGAAGGGGAGGTTATACGCATTCGCAAATTTCTTATGGCTGGCGACCGTATCGGTCGAGATACCAAGCACCACCGCACCAATCTTCGTAAAGTCTGCAAACTGATCACGAATCGTACAGGCTTCGATCGTACACCCAGGGGTATCATCCTTCGGGTAAAAGTATAGGAGTACCCACTTCCCTCGATAGTCGCCAAGCGTTTGACTCTTACCGTCTTGATCAGAAAGAGTGAAATCGAATGCAGAAGTATGAACAAGCGGCTTTTCCATTCCTACAGACTATAGCATTTCTACCGTATGTCCTTCACCAGGAAAGGCGAAGTGAAAAAATATCTGCAGGAGTGCGCCTGCGGTAAAAAGTGCCAGTAAGAATACGATGAACATTCCCACAAAGGGGACCAGTGCGATAAGCGAGAGTACTAACATACCGAGTACGCCATCTCGCCATAACACGGTGTCACGCCGCGCATAACGGCGCACCAGTGCACCCCCTAGCAAGATTCCCGCATAGAGGAGTGCGAGGAGTATGAGGAGTGCGTAGATGAGAATAACAAGGAGTGCCAATCCGATACCCACAAAAGTGAGTAGGAGCATAACAAATAGAATGGGTGTCGCGACCACGACTGCAAATCCAAGCAGCATCGTAAGTAAAAGACTCCGCGATCGCTCAGTATAGACACGATCAATAATCTTTTCAGCAAGCTTCGGG
>JAYUMM010000090.1:0-2565 GCA_043762685.1 bacterium
CAAGCGACCTCCCGCGTGCTGCAGAGCTCTCCTCGAGTGCTGCCGCTATTATTGAACACGAAGAAGCACTCGACAATAATGCATAACCGTATGGACTCCTCTGAACTACAGAAACTTGCGCAGCGCACCCGTTCGACCCGCGAAATGGGCACCGCCCTTTTAATTGCTTCAGGTATTTTGGCACTTTTTCTATACGTACCACTTGGGCAGAAGGAGACATCTCCATCAGCGATTACGGTTGCGACTTCGACAATTCCTGACGCGTTTGCGCAAGTACCGCTTGAAGCAACGGCAGCTATTGTCTTCGATCTCGTTACAAAAGAAACATTGTATGAAAAAAATGCCGATGCACAACTCCCCCTCGCCTCTCTCACTAAATTGCTGACGGTGTACGCTGCGCTTGCGCTGCTTGCGCCCTATACACCGATTACGATATCCGCAGATGTTACGCAATTGGAGGCGCCTCATATGTTTTCTGCGGGGCAAACATTTACTCTCACCAATCTCGCACGCCTGACACTCACCGCATCACTCAATGACGGCGCTGCCGCTATTCTAAAAGCAACTGCTGCGAGAGAAAGTCGTACCGAGATTGAATCCTTGGCAGGAGCTGCCGCCGCACTTAATCTCTCGCAGACCTATGCGGTCAATGGGAGTGGTCTCGATGTAAGCTCAGTTATTTCAGGTGGCTATGGTTCTGCGCGCGATCTCGCACATCTTGCGGGCGCACTCGTACAAATATCACCAGAGATTGCTGACGCAACCACAAGAAGTTCGATTATTGCCCCGTCAGAGAGTGGTGTCTCTTTTACTGCACAGAATACAGACCCGATTGTGAATACTATTCCGCATATACTACTCTCTAAGACCGGCTTCACCGATTTAGCTCATGGCAATCTGGCGCTGGTGTTTGACGTCGGTATGGGGCACCCTGTTGCCGTCGTGGTGCTCGGTTCGTCGAAGCAGGCACGCTTCACTGACGGTGCTGCACTGGTAGCGGCAACACTCGCACACTTCGCCGACGTACCCTCGCTATGATTACCAGCAGCATTATCAAAGTATTTATTCCGGCCTCAGCAGCATTCGTCGTTGGTATTGCCTTCGCACCACTGCTCACACACTACCTCTTCAAGTATCGCGTTTGGAAGAAAGTGGTCTTAAAGACTGCGCTCGATGGTACTCCTGCCGTTGAATTTGCTCACCTGCGTACGACAGTGCATTCCGGGACCGAGACGTCGACACCGCGAATGGGCGGCATTCTCATTTGGGCGAGTGTTTTGTTCGTCACGCTCGGTAGCTGGGCACTGGCGCGACTCTCACCAAATTCATTTTTTGAAAGACTCGATTTCTTGAGTCGCACCCAAACCTGGATCCCACTCCTGACTCTTGTCGCGGGGGGTCTCATGGGGTTTGTAAATGATGTTTTGGATATACGCCCTGCAGGGGAGCGGGGAGTGTCACTCCGTATACGACTGCTGTTTGTGACTTTCGTATCGCTCTTTATAGGTATGTGGTTCTACGCGAAGCTCGGTATTACGACAATAGCCATCCCAGGAGCGGGCGAACTTATGCTGGGGGCATTCATTATCCCGTTCTTTATTCTCATTACCCTTGGCCTTTATGCAGGTGGTGTCATTGACGGCATAGACGGCCTCTCAGGAGGCGTCTTTGGTAGTGTGTATATGGCGTATGCGGGTATTGCTTATTTTCAAAATCAAATTAATCTTGCCGCGTTTTGTGCAACTGTAGCGGGTGCAATTCTAGCATTCCTCTGGTTTAATGTGCCACCCGCACGCTTTTGGATGACCGAGACGGGCACGATGGGGCTCACGATGACTCTTGCGGTTGTCGCATTTCTGACCGATACGACGGGTGATGGTTACGGTATTGTCGCGCTCCCGGTTATCGCGTTCCCACTTGTGGTCACAGTCCTCTCTAATATTTTGCAGGTTGCCTCAAAGCGTTTACGTGGCAAAAAGATTTTCCGTATCGCGCCGCTCCACCACCACTTTGAAGCGATTGGCTGGCCGTCACACAAGGTGACGATGCGGTATTGGATCATCTCTATTATCTGTGCCATTGTCGGTATGACCATCGCACTTTTAAAGTGATATGAAGGCTTTTCAGAGCGATCGTCTCTTCATACTACTGGTCCTTACTATTACGCTCGCGGGACTAGCGATTTTCTCTTCTGCGGCGCTTGGGCTTTTGGCACGAGAGAATAGCTCTGTCTCTCGCGATATTATGCTCCAGGCAGGATTCGGGCTGGGGCTCGGGGTCATTGCGCTTCTTATTGCACGCGCCACACCACTTATCTATCTCAAGCGGTATGCACTCCACATCTATGCACTCACGATAGTCTTCACCGCATTGGTATTTGTACCCGGAATTGGATTTCATTCTGGTGGTGCAACACGTTGGATTAACTTTGGTATTACGACCGTACAACCTGCAGAGTTTCTTAAAATCGGTTTTGTCCTGGCGCTCGCCGCCTGGCTCGCGCCACGTGCACGTCAACTCACGAGCTTTCGCAAGGGGCTGATTCCTTCAGTATCCTCCTCGCGG
>JAYUMM010000091.1:0-2038 GCA_043762685.1 bacterium
TCTTTGAAGTTTTCGATACCAATCCTGCAAACCCACGCTCACTCTTTGGCGGCGGCCGCTATGACGAATTGGTTGCGGTCTATGGCGGCGAACCTGTCCCGGCTACCGGCTTTGGTATGGGAGACGTTACGCTTGCCGACTTTCTCGAGACACATGGACTCTTGCCTACAGAGAACGCTGGAGCGCCAGAGCTCTACCTCGGTACACCATCCGCAAACGACATCCCCGCAGCCCAAGCATTTGCCGATACACTACGCAAAGAAGGTAAGCATGTGTTCGTCAATCTCACTGAGAAAGGGCTCGGCGATCAGATTAAAGATGCGGTGAAGCGCGGTATCCCCTTTTTCGTCGCATACGGCTCAGACGAGCAGGCGAACCAATCGGTACGGATGAAGACACTAGCGACTGGAGAAGAGCTCTCGCTTTCGGTTGCCGAACTCCCCTCTCGCATTCAGTAATATGCGGGCGATTACGTTTGACATCGAGTCTCTCTCAAGCTCGGCAGTACGTGGGCATGTTGATGTAAATGAGCAGGAGCTCATCGTCGTCGGCGTGCATGACTCAGAGACAGGCGCATACTCCTCGTACTTTCGCGAAGAGCTCCCGAAGCTCTGGCCCGTACTCGAGCGCGCCGATATGCTTATAGGCTTCAACTCCGACACATTCGACATTCCCCTTCTCAATCGCTACTACCCCGGAGACCTGTCTCGACTGCGCTCGCTCGACCTCTTAAGCGAGGTGCAGAAAGTGCTGGGTCGTCGCATTCGGCTCCAATCTTTAGCAGAGGCAACACTCGGGAGAGGTAAGAAAGGTGATGGGCTCAAAGCGGGCGACTGGTGGCGCGAGGGAAAACACGACAAAGTCGCAGAGTACTGTATCGAAGATGTGCGCATAACCCGAGAGCTCTATGACTACGCACGCGCTCATGGCGTTTTGAAATACAAAGACTTGCGCGACATTCGTGATATTAAAATTGATGCTTCCCATTGGGAGCAACCAATGACTACCCTCGCCCCGGCGATGACTCACGCACTCCAACTCTGAAAAACTGATTCTTTGGTACAATCACCGTATGAAAAAGCTTTTGACGATCCCCGTCGCGATTGTCGTGGGTGGCCTCATCCTCGCGGCGGCAGTGTATCTGTCACTCGCGAAGCCTGTGTTACCCAGCTCGAATACAGGCGACCCATCACTGGTGCAACCGATCAGTGCTACTGACCACATCCTTGGTAACCCCACTGCAAAGGTCGTCATTGTCGAATATGCTGACTTCGACTGCGACTACTGCAAAGGATTTAACGATACGCTCCACCAGATCATTGCGACAGAGGGCGCACGGGGCCAAGTCGCCTGGGTGTTTCGCGAGTTCCCTCTTACCGAGATTCACCCCAATGCGCTCTCACACGCTCGGGCAGCCGAATGCGTCGCGGCGATCGCCGACACTGCCACATTCTGGAAGTTTGCTGACACCCTCTATGCGCACCATCCGATTGACCCTGGGAGCTATGGTACGCTCGCTGCATCGGTGGGTATCTCTGGAGACACATTCGCCACCTGTTACTCAACTGCCTCGACTACCCTCGATGCACACATACAAGCCAATCGCCAAAACGCGCTCGATATAGGAGCGAGCGGTGCGCCCTTTTCTCTTATTCTAGTACGTGGTAAAGCACCAGTTGTCGTCGACGGTGCGTACCCCTACGACGACCTGAAATTTCTCATAGATCAGGCACTCCAATAAAAAACAAACGGCCGCATTCGCGGCCGCCTGGTGGCTCTCCTTTTACACAAGAAAGAGCTTGAGCTTTTCAGCTCGACTCAACCCGGGGTTGATTTCGTTGTAAAAATCGAAAATCATTTTCAAGTTCGCATCGATCTCTTGGATCTTGCGGGCCACGAGACACCTCGACGCGCCCAATTGCTTGGGCGACTCGTAGAGCGCCCTGGCTTTCAGAATCTCCCCCCACGCATTTTTCTCCTGAAAGAGTTCGTTTCTCCGCTTGATCAGCCGCACAGCCGCCTCGTAAAGCGGTGACGG
>JAYUMM010000092.1:0-1788 GCA_043762685.1 bacterium
CTCACTATGCCGCCGACGCGTGTTGGACGTATTTCCTATGGTATCCTCGTCGGATTCCTATTTGCGCCAAATGTCCCATTTTGGCCTTTCGCTATTACTCCTGAGGAGGCACTCCTCATTGGCAATATTTTTGTCTACGCAATCAGTCCTAAAGGTCGCTACGTCCTCACGCTCGCCACATGCAGTCAGCTCGCGACCGCAACTGAAGAATTTGTCTTCATGCCCGATCGCCCATTCCCTTTCCTCCCAGGACAGTACCTCGAGTGGACACTCAGTGCTGAGGGCGCTGACACACGTGGTAACCGCCGCTACTTCACCATCGCCTCCTCCCCAACCGAATCTGACGGATCGATCCGGCTCGGCGTTAAGTTCAACGATCCCTCAAGCACCTTCAAACGCACTCTCAAAACATTGCAGGTCGGCGACACTGTCTCGGTCGCGAGTCTTGCGGGCGACTTCGTGCTCCCGAAAGATAAAAATAAAAAAATCGTCTTCATTGCTGGTGGTATTGGCGTCACCCCCTTCCGTAGTATGGTGCAGTACCTTGTCGATACGAAAGACACGCGTGCCGTTACCCTTTTCTATTCAAATAAAACTGCCGCCGAGATTGCCTACAAAGAGATCTTTGGTCGCGCACAGCGTGAGATCGGTATGAAAACGGTGTACGCTCTTACCAACGAGCCATCGCCCGTGACAGGTGCGTATAACGGACTTATTGACGGCGCACTCATTACGCGAGAAGTGCCCGACTATACCGAGCGCATATTCTATATCTCTGGCCCACACGGTATGGTCGAAGCCTTCAAAAAGACCCTTCTGGGTATGGGTGTCTCACGGCTCCACATCAAAACTGATTACTTCCCAGGCTTCGCGTAGTGAGTACGAAAAAGTGACTAGCAGGCAACGTTCTGATCAACGGCAGTCGAGTTCGCTTCGTACTGTACGATCCATATCGGACTGCCGGGTATGAAGCTCGCAGTTGTTGAGCAGGCGTTTATAGCGCCCACGAGGGTCGTGACACCAATTGGGAACCATGTAGGGATCGGCGCTGAATTTCCCCCGAGCGTCTGCGTTGGGACATAGGTTCCAGCGATATTCTTCCACATATATCGAACTGAGTAGATACCGACGCGAATGTTCTGACTGTTCAAGTAATCGATCGCACCTTGGATCGTAGCATCGTTGACTGAAGGGCCATCTGACCAACTATTGTCCTCTTCTATATCGAGCCACCAAAGTGCCGAAGTAACGCCGGCTCCCGTCGCATATGCATATGCATCTTTAGCGGCGTTGTACCCGTAGTTGTAGCCCTCGCAGGCAGTCGGCTCGGTACTTGTCGCACTACTCCCCAGCGCATGAGGTGGACACGTCTTCGGAGCAGTAATGTTCGCGAGAACCCTGCTGCCATAAGGCGCGTTGAGGTTCATATATAGTGTCGCGGCCGTTTTTGATGCAAATTTTGTCCACTGATATTCAGAGGAGATACGGGCATTATGCACAAATGCTTTGCCACCCGTCACTCCCACGACAGCAAAACCGAATGATTCAGCAGGGTACGCGAGCGTGTTGTAGGAGAGGTCATACCCGAGCGTGCTTGAAAAGTAGGGGCTACCCACTGTGGAGACGTGTGGAACAGATGGCGGGACCGCAACAGGTATTGCCGGTTGTGTTGCTAAAGTATCGACGGTAAAAGAGGTGAGGAGATCAAAAAATGCAATTGCAGGAACTCCGGGAGCTGCCTGAACAACCCCAATAAGACTCGTGGCTTGGGGTACAGTTATGTTTGAA
>JAYUMM010000093.1:0-2167 GCA_043762685.1 bacterium
GACTAGCTTAAATGTGGTGAGACGAGTTTCGTCATCTCGAACATCGTCACCTCGCCCTTACCGCCAAAGACTGCCTTCAACTTCTCATCGGCCAAGATATTGCGCTTGTTCTGAGGGTTCTGCAGATCGTGCTTCTTGATGTAGACCCAGAGCTGCTTAACGACCTCGGTGCGAGGCATCGGCCCTGCGCCGACGACCGCCTCGAGTTCAGGAGAGAGAGTAAGCGGTTTTGAGAGTGCTGAATTGATTGCCATAGTGAATATAATTGTATTAAGACTAACTCCCCCTAGTATATAGCACACTTTGGGCACAATCTGGTACCATGCACTGAATGCACGAAGGTATCCAAGTCGTTCTCAAGGCGGAGCAGCTCGGCTCCGTTTTCGGTTTCCCGATCACAAACTCGCTTATTATGGCGTGGTTAGTGATGATCCTGCTTATCGGCGGGGCGTATTTCTTCGGTCGTTCGCTTAAAATGGTCCCGGGGAAGTTCCAGACAGGAGTCGAGTGGGCCTTTGAGGGGGCACTCGGCTACATGACTGAGGTGCTTGAGAGCGATGTACTCGCGCGCCGCTTTTTCCCGCTCGTCGCGTCGATATTCCTTTTTGTCGCGGTAATCAATGAAATGGAATTTCTCCCGGGGGTCGGCTCACTCGGGCTCGTACATGCGTCAGAGTTCTTCCCGCTCTTGCGCGCACCGACCACCGACCTCAACTTCACCCTTGCGCTCGCGATGATTTCGTTCTTCACAATCGAGGTGACGAGTATTGCGGTGCTTGGGTTTTTCACCTATGCGGGGAAATATGTTAATCTGAAGTCGCCGATCGGGTTTGCGGTTGGACTCATCGAGTTCATCAGCAATCTCGGTCGGCTCATCTCGTTTTCATTTCGTCTCTTCGGCAATATTTTCGCAGGGGAGGTGCTGGTCTTGGTCGCAGGATTTTTCTTACCCTACGTACTCCCGGCACCTTTGATGGGATTCGAAATGTTCATCGGGCTTATTCAAGCACTGGTGTTCGCGATGCTCACACTATTCTTCATTAAGTTGGCGATCATGGATCCACACGAGGCGCACTAAATCTGCGCTTGGTGTGGCTCCAAGATTGAGGGCCTTTATTCGTAAGAGATACACAAAAGTATGGATGTAGATTCAGCACGCATGATTGGGATGGCGCTCGCAGCCGGTCTCGGCGTTATTGGCCCGGGCCTCGGTATCGGTATGATTGGCAGTGGTGCAATGCAGGCGATTGGGAGGAATCCTGAAGCATCTGGCAAGATTGTGTCGAACATGATTCTCGCAATCGTCTTCACCGAAGCACTCGGTATTCTCGCTTTGGTCGTCGCGTTCATCATCAAGTTCGTGTAAGGTTCAGTCGTTTGCAGTATGCAGCAGCTTTTCTCCGCATTCGGTATCGACTGGCGTTTGCTCATCGCTCAAGCGGTGAACTTCGGCATTGTGCTCATCGCACTTCGGTACTTCCTCTACACTCCTGTGCTCACGATGCTCGCGAAGCGTCAGCAAGAGAGTGCTAAGGGCGTCGCAGATGCAGAGCATGCTGCACTGCTTCTTGCGGGCGCAGATGATGAAGTAATAAAGCGTGTTGCCGCCGCCGATGCGACTGCCGAGACAATTGTTTCGTCTGCGCGCGAAGCGGGTGCGGTAGAGAAGCAGCGATTACTGAAAGAGGCAGAGGAGCGTGCTGTCGCCGTGACGAAAGATGCTGAAGAACGTGCTAAAGAGTCTGCGGCACGTCTTGCGCGCGAGAGTGAGCAAGATATCGCGCGGCTCGCCGTGCTTGCGGCAGAGAATATATTGAAAAAGCAGTATGATTGATAATTACACCCGCCTTCTCGAGGCCATCGCCGAAGTAGAAGATGAGATCATATTAGACGCAGCGGTGACGAAGCTCATCCTGCACTTGAAGAGCGTGGGGCGCATAAAGATGCTCCCTCAGATTGCGCGTGAGCTACGAAAAGTTGCCGCCCGCCGCCACGCCTTCCGCCCTTATGTCGAAGTCGCCCATCTAAAAGAAGCATCTGCCGCACTTCTAGCCGCAGGCGAGGCGGGCATCGTCGCGACGCACGCGAGTGTGAATCATGCACTCATTCACGGGTGGCGTGCGCGGAGCAACGGAGTTCTCATCGACCGGTCGGCCAAGCGTGCACT
>JAYUMM010000094.1:0-4035 GCA_043762685.1 bacterium
GACGGATTTTACCATACCTTGTGTTATTCTTCCTGCGTGCGGGCTATAGTATACCGGTAGTACGCATGCATGGGGTGCATGTAGACCGGGTTCAATTCCCGGTAGCCCGACCCGCAGTGAGACAGTGTGCGCTTTGTGTTCCAATCTGGTATCGTTTTATAGCGCGCTCTTAGCTCAGCTGGTTAGAGCGTCCGCCTCACACGCGGAAGGCCAGGGGTTCGAGTCCCTTAGAGCGCACCGGGCTGGAGTATGTCGGTCGTACGCACGATTCGGGTTCGTGTAGACCGGGTTCAATTCCCGGCAGCCCGACCAAAATTAACCCTTCTTCTTAAACTGCTCAAGATCCGTAAGGAGGCGTCGCATATCGGCGGTGAGCTGCTCAAGTGCGATAGTCTGCTGCTTCTCGGTCTCATCTCCCTCAGTCTCCTCTTCATTAATCTCCTCGACATCCTCTTGAATTTCGTCCACGTCCTCTTGGATCTCATCAACATCTTTCTGAATCTCGTCGACATCCTGACTAATTCCTTCAATGTCTTCTTGGATTTTTTCGACGTCTTCACTCACCTCGGCAAACTCAACCGCCTGTCGATTGACCGACATTTGAATAAATATCGCAAGGTATATCGCTTCGAGTGAGACAATGGTCGTGGGCACCAGCAGCACTGCGCTCCACTGAGCAAGACCAAGGAGCGAAAGTACAAAACAACCTGCAAACGCGTGAGTGTGGATGATGAGCGAGGGTACCGACCCCACGCCAGCTATATAATTATTTCAACAAATGTTTTCTGGGGCGTACAAGATTTTGTGGTGTTATTTTAGCATTCGCACGAACTTTTTTTTAAACGAAGAGAATGATGCGCGCTCCCTTTGGCTATGTCAATAATCCGAAAACGAGAAATATTGAACCTCATCCAACAAAATCACGCATTGTGGTAAAAGCGTTTGAAGAATACGCCAAAGGGACGCACACCCTCGGCACTATTGCCGACTTTTTGGCGGATCACGGCGTAACCACGAAAGGAACGCCACCCGCCAAAGCTTCCATCGCTCGTATGCTCACCAATCGCGTATATCTCGGCTTTACCTATCACAAAGGCGAGTATTACGACGGAAGCTTTGAGCCAATTATTTCTCCGACACTGTTTGAAGCAGTCCAAAAAATGCTTGCGAAAAAATCCCGACATCGCGTGCAAAAAGTACCTAACCATTTTCCATTTGCACAATTTGCTCGGTGTGGTGAGTGCGGAAGTATGATTACGGTTCAATATGCGACAAATCGTTTTGGCACGAAATATACTTATTATCGCTGTACCAAAAAGAAAGGTGTTTGTCGTCAGCCGTATCTATCATCTTCCGCACTCATTTCGCAAGCAAAAATCTGCTTCAATCAGTGTCGCTTCCTCTTTTGGAAATTGAGAATATGGAAAAGCAAATTGACCTCTGGGAGAAAGAGTCAATTTCTGAAAGAGGAAGTGTTGCCCAAAATCTTAAAACCAAACTTTTCGAAACGAAGGAGAAATTGGACAAGCTTGTTTCTATTTATCTTGACGGCGATATTGAACGCGAAATATATTTACAGCGAAAAGACCTTCTCCTTCGTCAGAAAGCAAAGTTTGAGGAGAGTTTTAAGGATTTTGGGCAACAGAGAAAAAATTGGGTCGAACCCTTGCGGAGTTTCGTTTTGTCTTTGAGAGAAGCCGTTATTTTGGAAAAAGGCGAAAACTATTTCGCATGGAAAGAGTTTTTCCAAAAAATCGGCTCGAACCCTACTCTCAAAGACAAAACGCTTTCATGTCATTGGGGGGAACTTTGGGAATTCACCGCTTCCGCCGTAGGCGGAAAGAGTTTTGAAAAAATTAATAGCGCGATTTTGGCTTCCGCAAAATCGCTCCATTTTCTTAATTCCTACAATGTTTCGTTTGGTGGACCGTACAGGATTCGAACCTGCGACCCCCTCGTTGCAAACGAGGTGCTCTACCAACTGAGCTAACGGCCCGATTCGAGGATGAAAAGAATGTGAGTCTCCTAACATTCTTTTCGCTTTGAGACGGGGGATCGTATCGTTGCAAGAAAACGATACGGGCACTCTCACCGAGGTGAGAGATTGTATCGAGTCTTCGAAGATACGGCCTTTCCCTATCCTATCATTTCTTCCCAAGAATTTGAAGCTCAATAAAAACGCAAGGGGGTGGCTTTTGCGGTACTTTATTGCTTTGTAGCTGGCCCTATCGCTCCGCTTCGGCATGCTGAGGCCTACTTTGTCGTCGGTTTAAAGAAGATAGCTCTGCAACTAGAGTCTGGTCCACCACCAGTGGATTGGCCATCGGCGCACCATATGATCTGTCTGGAGATCACTCCGTGTCGTTCCCGCCACTACTGCAACAAGGATAATAAACACACAATATTATTTAACGATTGAGCGCAAGATTAACCAGATGCGAGAAAAAGTCAGGGAGCGCCACCCCAACGGCAGCAAGCGCTATTGGGAGATTCGATTCATCGGTGAGCCCTGGGAGCGTATTCGTCTCAAGATAGTAGACACTTTCGGCCCCCAAGGGGCCCCTTCGGGGTGCGACGATAAAGTCGCTCCGCGAATAGTGGCGGAGCCCGAGAGTACGATGCATCACCTTGGCTGCGCGCAAAAGCTCCTCAGTGGCAACCCGCGAGAAATTGCCTGGACAAACGTGCTTCGTTGCACCAGAGTATTTTGATTGGAAGCTATACAGATCATCATCAGGTGGGATGATTTCAATCGAAGGGAGCGCATAGAGCGACTCACCACGCATATCTTCGACTACACCCACAGTCGCCTCATTGCCGCGAATATACTCTTCGACCAAAACACCCGCCGCACCCTCGTCAAAGAGATTCTCCACTGCGTTTAGTATCGGTGCATAGCCACCTTCGAGAGACACTCCAATTGAAGAACCCCAGCCGATAGGCTTCACAATGACTGGCTGATGGAACGTGCGCACCACATCAAGCACCACATGCTCACTGTCGGCCATCTTCTCGATATAGCGATACGCGGGCGTGAGTAACCCCGCCTCTTCTGCACGCGTCTTCGCCATCAATTTATGCATCGCGAGATACGAGCCATAAGGGTCAGCCCCAGCGTACGGGACACCAAATCGCTCAAGGAGCTTCTGTACTTCCCCATCTTCGCCGTAGTCACCATGCAGGCCAATGAGTGCGACGTCGATCTGCCGTAACACACGCTCAGGCGCAATGGGCCGCCCGCGATCATGCCACACACCTGCAAGGTCGATATAGATGTCGCGTGTCTGGTACAGCTCTTCGGGCAGGTTTGCGAGAATGGTTGCGCCTGACTGGAGCGAGACCTCATGCTCGCGCGACGGGCCGCCGCGCAGTACCCCGACGATAGTTTGCATGAAGATAGTATAACAACTATTTTAGTTTCAAGTTTCGTGACCGTGCGGCACGGTGGCGCGCGAGCGAGAAGCGATGCGCCTCGGCGTTTGCCAAGACCGCATCCGGTTCAGTGATGCCAGCACGGCGAGCGCCGATCACCTCACGCGGGCGGTGACGCTCATCCTTCACTACTGCCGCGACCGGAATCGCGAGACTGAGAGTAGCAAGTACTGTCTCTGCTGCTTTCTTCTGGGTGGTACCCCCATCAACAACAATCACCTGAGGGAATGGCCACTCAGGATGGTTCAAACGACGCAATAATATCTCCTTGAGCGAGCCTATGTCGTCATTTTTGACCGCTCCACGGATACGAAATGTGCGATACTCTTTTTTTACCGGCTCGCTATCGATCACCACTGTCATCACACCGATCGCATTGGTACCCGAGAGATGCGCCGTATCGTATGCCTCGATCCGGTACCCACGACTTGGTGCGGTCGCACTCAGTTGTGGATATCGGTTCTCATCTTTAATAAGCGAGACGTCCTGGATGTGGTCGAGTGCGAAGAGCTCACGGCGTGCCGAGGCAGCATCTTCGAATCGCTCTTCTTTTGCTGCTTCGCGCATGTCGCGCTCAAGTTGGATACGCAATTCCTTTCCCCT
>JAYUMM010000095.1:0-2206 GCA_043762685.1 bacterium
GCTTCGTGGACATATGCGGGTGTGACGAGCTCGGCACCGGCGAGATCGGCGATGGTGCGCGCGACACGCATAGTGCGGTGATACGAGCGTGGTGAGAGATTGAGGCGCGCAGCGGCAGTGGTGAGCGCCTCCTTTGCGGCAGTAGTGAAGCCGCTCTTTTCATCGAGCTCGCGGCTACTGAGCGCGGCGTTGGTGCTCCCCAGTTTCCCCGTGCGCTTCTCGGCACACGCACGCGCCGCGACCACCCGCTCACGTACTTTTGTCGATGATTCGCCCGTTGAGAGCTTGGCTAGCGTGTCGTGCGGCACTAACGGTACCTCGATCCACAAGTCGAGACGGTCAACGATAGGGCGCGAGATACGGCGTGCCTGCTTCTCTGCGGCACGAATGGCGACCCGTGAATCTTCAGAAAGCGTGCTAGCTGGGTTCATTGCGGCAACAATCATACAGTCGGCCGGGAAGGTGATGGTCGCACGAGCACGCGAGACGGTCACAACCCGATCCTCGAGTGGTTGGCGCAGCGCCTCAAGCGTTCTTGAATCGAACTCGGGGAATTCATCGAGAAAGAGCACGCCCTTATGCGCAAGCGTCACTTCTCCTGCCTTAGGGAAGGCACCACCGCCCACAATAGCAACATGCGAGATCGAGTGGTGCGGCGAGCGAAACGGCGGCCAGTACACCGCCTCGCCTTCTGCAAGCAATCCTGCAGTCGAGTGAATCGCAGTTACCTCGAGCATGTCGTCGTCGGTCAGTGGTGGGAGAATCCCGGCGAGTGAGCGCGCAAGCATCGTCTTGCCAGTACCTGGTGGGCCATAAAAAACAATATTATGCCGGCCCGCTGCAGCTATCTCGAGCGCGCGCTTCGCACTCTCCTGCCCCTTCACATCAGCGAGATCGAGCGCCGGTGGTGGTATCGCAATACGCCTGTCGCGCACAAGCCGCGGCAGCGACTTCTCCCCTTTCAAATGCTCGATTAATTCACCAAGTGTCGCAGGCGCATAAATAGCAACACCGCCCGCAAGCAATGCCTCACGTGCGTTCCCCGGTGGTACAAAAATAATTTTGGTCCCGTGTCGCTTCGCCGCGAGCACTTGCGGTAAGACGCCGCGCACAGCGCGCAGTGCTCCGTCAAGTGCAAGCTCGCCAATAAGAAGCATCTCTTCCTCGGACGGGCGCAAGTCGCCCGCGGCGATGAGGTACGCAAGTGCGAGTGCGAGGTCATAGTGCGAACCTTCTTTTTTTAAATCTGCTGGCGAGAGTGAAATGACAATACGCTTGTTCTGTTGCTTCGGCGGCTTGTAGCCCGAGTGACGTATCGCGGCACTCACTCTGTCGCGCGCTTCATCAACCGCTTTATCGGCGAGACCGACCACCGAGAAGTTGTGAAGGCCACGCGTAAGGTCGGCCTCGACACTCACCAGCTGTGCGAGTGCACCAACCGGCTGAGCGGCAAGTGTTTTTGCGTATCCTTGTTTCGGGAGTGAGCGAACAGCGGCGGGAGGAGTGAAGTGAGGAACTCGTACCGGACGCGCGGTGGGCATGGGTTATAAATCTTTTATGCAGGTGGTCGCGGCAGGATCGGCCTCGAGACGAGCTTCTTCAATCTCCTTTCCACATACCTCACAAACACCATAGATATTCTTCTCGATGCGGTGCAGAGCTTCAAGTATCGTGTCGTACCGTGCCTCAAGATCCGCGAGGATGGCAGCACTACTCTCACGGTCAATCAGAACATCAGCCTGATCGGCAGAGTCTGACTCCATACCAATCTCCGACGGAGACGGTTCCCAATCATTCGGGACGGCTTGATTGCGGCGACCAACACTCCCCATCTCTGTTTCTAATCTCTGTTTATCTTCCTTAAGATTTTTCTTAAAATGGTCCGTATGCATGCAAAGATGATACCAGATTACTGGGGTTGTGCTCGCGTATTTGAAAGACGTCCTAAAATGTCGGCGAAGGCTGCCGGATCGCGTGCAATAACAAGTGTCGTCGGGTTCCAGTACCCATAGAGCATCACACTCTGGCCGCGTGTATCGCGATAGATACGCACGTCGTGATTCACAACAGTATCATCAACAAACGCGAAGGGCGCCACTGTTGTTATAGGGGTTACCACAGTCGATGTGGCGACCGTAGAAGTCGCTACCGCAAGTGCTCGGGGAAAGAAAAGGAGTTCGAGATCTTTTGGCATACGCGGCTCCCA
>JAYUMM010000096.1:0-4169 GCA_043762685.1 bacterium
TGTACCCGACGCGCGTTTTAACCGAAACGGGCAAACCGCTTGCTGCCTTTGCGGCACGAATAATGTCTCGTGCGACCTCGGGCGTCTTTATCATCGCTGCACCACACCCCTGACCTTCGATAGAGCGGTCGGGGCAACCCATATTAATATCAACACCATCGAACCCAAGCTCGGCCACCAGCTTGGTCGCGTAGGTAATCATCTCTGGTTTACTCGAGAATATCTGCGCGACAATCGGCCGCTGCTCCTCGCAAAAGACTAAGTCACGCATAAGCGGATTCTCTTCATCTTTCATCTTTCCTATCTCGCGTGTGTGATAGAGCCCGTCTGCCGAGACAAATTCGGTCCAGTAGACTTGGGGGGCACCCCTCTTTGCGACGAGTGCACGAAAAGCCGCGTCGGTGACATCGGCCATCGGTGCCATGACAAAAAATGGTTTCGGGAGCTTATTCCAGAATGACATTATTGAACCGTACCACTCTTTCGCTTTAGGTACACCTTACCGTCGAAACGTAAATCTATGTATTCAATAGAGCCGCCAGCGAGATCGAGATTCGCTCGTGCCGACACCAGTGCAGTAAAAGCGTTCTGTTCATTGCCGAGCACATACGTAATGCGTGTCCCACTCGAGAGCGTATCGTCTACCTCACCACTACGAAAAACAACCGAGACGACTGGCGAGCCGAACGTGTCGAGCTGACGCGCAAAGTCAAATGCAGAAGGGAGAGTGTGGGCGTTCGGCAAGAGTAAGCCAAACGCAATTGTTTCGCTCCCACTTGCAAGCGGTTCGTAAAAGCTAAAGGTGTTCACTGGTTGGTCAGTGGTCGTTGTCGCATAAACAACACCGCTCGCGTCGAAGAAGTAACAATCTTTGGCAATATCGTTCGCCATTTCAAGCGAGGTCGTAGCAAGCGACCTTGCAACACCAGCAGTGGTGCCGCACCACTTTGCAATCGGTACACGCTTGCTCACGCGTATCGAAAGACTGGTGAGTCCACTGCGCGAGAGCGAGACTGCAGCAATATCGGGAAACGCAGCGAGAATATCAGAACGTATGCGGGCAGCCGGATAAAAAAGAATTGTATTGCGCGGGATGATACCGAAATAGCTCCCCCGCATCGCACGCTCTGCAATCTCTGCCAATGACTGATCTGCTCCAAATATCTGCACCTTCGTAATACGCACGAATTCTTGATTCAGCACATAGAGAGAGCCCGCAAATAAAAAGAGAAACAGTATGCCTACAGCTATGAGCATGCGGCGGCGGCGGAGCCGTCGCCGCGACTCAAAACGGTCGTTACCGCGCGGTGCCGATCGTGTCTTTGCCCACATACGGCACGAGTACGTCAGGTACTTTAATCGTACCGTCCGCTTGCTGATAGTTTTCAATAATTTGAGTGAGGATGCGTGGCATCGCAAGCGCCGTATTATTTAAAGAATGCGCATAGCGGAGGGCCCCATCACTGTCGCGATATCGAATGTTGAGTCGGCGTGTCTGGAAATCGTGGAAATAGGATGCTGAGTGTGTTTCGCGGAAACGATTCTCTGAGGGCATCCATGCTTCGATGTCGTACTTCTTTACTTGCCCAAGCCCGAGGTCTCCGCCACAATTTACTACGACGTGATAATGGAGTCCGAGCTCTTGCAAAAGCTTCTCAGAGTTCGCGGTGAGCTCTTCATGCAGTCGCACTGACTCAGAGTGATCCGCTTCGCAAAAGACTACCTGCTCATATTTCTCAAACTCATGTACACGGAAGACACCTTTTTCATCCTTGCCATGACTCCCCGCTTCGCGACGGAAACAGGGTGAGTAGGCAAAAAACTTTATCGGCAATTCTGTCTTTTCAATAGTCTCATTCATAAAATAACCCATCGTCGCGACCTCAGCGGTACCGGCGAGATATTCGCCGTCTTGAGTCTTATAGAGATCTTCTTCGCTCTGAGGTAAATAACCCGTACCGACAAATGCTTCACGGCGCACTAAAGATGGCGCAACAAGTGGCGTAAACCCATCGCGATTCATAAAACGATCTTCAACAAAACGACGCAATGCAAAAAGGAGTCGAGCACCATCTCCAGTCAAGAAGTAGCCGCGGAAACCCGCCACCTTGGCACCCCGCTCAAAATTCGCAAGACCGAGCGTAGTCATCAGCTCGTGGTGTGGCTTCGGTGTAAAGGAGAATGACGGCTTAACTCCCCAGGTGCGCACTTCGAGATTCTGTTCATCGCTCTCGCCATCAGGCACCGACATATCAGGGATGTTGGGAACCGTGAGCATAAGCTTTTGCCACTCGACCATGACCTCTTTGAGCCGCTCTTCGCCTTCGCCCATACCGGCCTTCAAGTGCTGCATTTGTTCAATCAACTTTTCCCGCTCCACGTCCTTCGCAATCTGTATCTCGTTGCTCCGGCGATTCTGCTCGGCTTTCTTCGCTTCGAGCTCTTGGCGCAAGAGTTTGCGCTCATCATCGACCGCAATCAGGCGATCGATGTCAACCTCGATACGCTTTTTCGCTGCACCGGCTTTAATGACTTCACTGTTTTCCCGAATAAATTTTATATCCAACATGTTCCTTCTAGTATACTAGAGCGATGGAGATACGTGAACTCGCCAAAACAGAGTGGCCTGCACAATTAGCAGAGATTCCTCAGCCCCCCAAGCAGCTCTGGCTTCACGGCTCGCTCCCGCCAAAAGGGACCAAACTCCTCGCGGTCGTTGGGAGTCGCGCCATGTCGCGCTACGGCCAAGAAGCGTGCGAAAAATTAATCGGTGGTCTCGCGGGCTACCCCGTCTCGATTGTGAGCGGGCTCGCACTCGGCACCGATGCCTGCGCACATAGAGCGGCGCTTGCAGCTAAACTTCACACCATTGCTATTCCCGGCTCGGGTCTCGATGATTCGGTCATCAGTCCACGCACCAACTTCGAACTCGCGCAACAAATTCTTTTGTCGGGTGGCGCACTACTGTCAGAACAAGAACCACTCCACAAACCGTGGTTGAAAGAATTTCCTTCTCGCAATCGCCTGATGGTCGGACTCTCTACTGCGGTGCTCGTGATAGAGGCAGGGCCGAAGTCGGGTACCCTCATCACTGCGCGACTCGCGAGCGAATACAATCGCGATCTGCTCTGTGTGCCCCACCGCATTGGCGACCCACACGCGTTTGGTAGCCACCTCTTTATCCGTCTCGGCGCAGCACTCGTGTCTGACTCGCTCCACATACTCGAAGCGCTCGGTATCACTCCCAGGGAGTTAGGAGAGCGCAGTGCGGAGCCACGCGATCTCGAAGATACCGAGCAAGAAATTTGGCAGCTCCTCACTGAGCCCAAAACGCGCGATGAGATTCTCCGCGCCTCGCTGCAAGGCGCGGGCGAAACCCTCACCGCCCTCGTCTCCCTCGAACTTCGGGGCCTCATCCGCGAAGAATTCGGCGCCTGGCATCGGCTATAATAGCCCTATGCGCATCTACTCGTGGAATATGCTTTTTCGCAATCGCGAGCTCAACCGCGCTTTAGCGTTTATTCGCGATAGCGAATTTGATATCTTCTGCCTGCAAGAAGTGCCCGAAGAATTTTTGAAACGTCTGCAGTCACTATCAAGCTCAATCTCATATTCAATCGCACACCGCTCTGATGTCGAACGATTATTTACTGAAAAGGTTAACAAAAATTTTGTCGTTACCCTCTCTCGCTTCCCTATTACTCACCAAGGAGAAATCCCTTTCCCCGAGTACTGGCATCTCCTCCCGCTCCGCACGCGCTTGTTTGTGCGCTTAATGCGGCCGTTCGGCTTTTCTAAAATCCGCAATCGCGGCGGCCTGTATGTTGACGTCACCGTCGGCGAACAATCAATACGAGTTATGAATCTGCACCTTATTCTCGCGCAGCCTGCATGGCGTCTCAAAGAGTTTGAATTGGCGATGGCCGAGCGCGACACTGCACGGTCGAGGATTGTTTGCGGCGACTTTAATACCATCGAAGCGCCACATATCTCTATATTGAACTGGATACTTGGGGGCAAGATGAGCGACGCCCTATTGCACAAGCGTGAGCGCACACATATCGAGCAGCAGTTTGTAGAGCATGAACTTATCAACACATTGCGGGGCTCAACGACCCACCGACTCTCGCGCTCACAGCTCGACCATATCCTCGTCTCGCACTCGTTTT
>JAYUMM010000097.1:0-2885 GCA_043762685.1 bacterium
TTGCCATTTACCAGAATGTAGCCGCCTAGATATGCACAGCATCATCGAAAGAATTGAGAAAGAGATCGCCGCCTGGGTACCTGAAGTTGGTGCCGAAGAGGTTGGGGTCGTGCGCGCCACCGGTGACGGCATTGCCGAAGTCGATGGTTTGTCGAAGGCGGTGATGTCTGAAATGGTACTTTTTGATCCAACATTTGATCGCACCCTCGCCGAAGCTCTCAAAGACCCGTCTCCCATATACGGCCTCATTCTCAACCTCGAAGAAGACGGCGTGCGCGCAGTGATTCTCGGTGATGCCTCGAAGATTTATGAAGGCATGTTGGTGCGCCGGATGAATCGCCTGCTCTCGATTTCAGTTGGTGCAGAGCTCGTCGGTCGTGTGGTAAACCCGCTTGGTGAACCCGTAGACGGGAAGGGCCCTACCAAGGCCAAAGAAATTCGCTCGATTGAGCGCGAGGCATATGGCGTGATCGATCGTTCACCGGTAAATGTGCCTTTGCATACTGGTGTGAAGGCCGTCGACGCGATGATCCCAATCGGTCGCGGTCAGCGCGAGCTTATTATTGGCGACCGCGGGACAGGTAAGACGAGTATTGCAATAGACACGATCATCAACCAAAAGAACGAACCGGTTGCGACGCGCCCTATTTGTATTTATGTTGCGATTGGCCAA
Organism: bacterium; assembly: GCA_043762685.1. Lineage (GTDB taxonomy): Bacteria > Patescibacteriota > Minisyncoccia > Phycocordibacterales > Phycocordibacteraceae > C7867-001. The sequence goes on from JAYUMM010000097.1 coordinate 674, forward strand.
AAGGAAAGTAAGACAGCAAAGCTCGTCGCCGAGCTCGAGGCGCGCGGTGCGATGGCGTACAGTATTGTGGTGACGGCGCCCGCGTCGAGCCCAGCGGCACTTCAGTTTCTTGCGCCATTTGCAGGTGCAACGATTGGCGAATATTTTATGGAGAGTGGGAAGGATGCGCTGGTCGTGTACGACGATCTTTCAAAGCAGGCAGTGGCGTATCGCCAAATGTCCCTCCTCTTACGACGCCCACCGGGCCGCGAAGCGTACCCGGGCGATATCTTTTACCTGCACTCACGTCTTCTGGAGCGTTCTGCAAAACTCTCCAAAGAGAAAGGGGGCGGTTCATTGACCGCGCTCCCCATTATCGAGACGCAAGAAGGCGACGTCTCTGCGTACATTCCAACCAACGTGATCTCCATTACCGATGGCCAGATCTATCTCGAGGCAAACCTCTTCAATAAAGGTCAGCGCCCGGCCATTAACGTCGGCATCTCGGTGTCGCGCGTGGGCTCTGCAGCGCAGACCAAAGCGATCAAGAAAGTTGCAGGCAAGATTAAGCTTGAGCTTGCTCAGTTCCGCGAGTTGGAAGCGTTCATGCAGTTCTCGTCTGATCTCGATGTAGAGACCAAAAAGCGTATCGACGCCGGCCGTCGTATGACGGAGATTCTAAATCAGGGGCGCGGCGTGCCGCTCGCTTTTGAAATGGAGGCAGCGATTATTTTTGCGGCAACGAACGGCTACTTCGATAGTTTTGCACCAGAAGAAATTAAGGCAGTCGAAGCGAAATTGCAGGACTACCTCTTTCGCGAAGCGGGGGGCGTTTTGATGGCGATTAAAGAGTCAAAAGAGATTCGTGAGGAGTCAGAGAAGACCCTCCGCGAGAAGCTCGACGCATTTATCACGCGCACCACATCCAAACAAGGGTAACTATTGTAGAAATTCGCATGGCACTCAAAGATATCAAATCAAAGATTAAGGCGACGGAGCGCACCCACAAGGTGACGCGCGCTATGGAGGCTGTCTCGGCAGTGAAGATGCGTAAGACCCAAAGCACCGCACTCGCTGGTCGCCCGTACGCCCGCGCTGCGCTCGCGATTCTTGCACGCATCTCGGGGAGCTCTTCGTTTGCTAATCACCCGCTCATGCAAAGTGGGGGACCTCGTAAGTCCCCCTCTGTTGAGGACATACGAGGTCGCCACATCGCACTCGTGATTCTCACGAGCGATAAGGGGCTCGCCGGAGCACTTAATAGTGGCGTGATTAAGGCTGCCGCAGTTGCCGTTGCGGCATACCCAGTCGATTCGGTAACCGTGTATGCGTACGGGAAAAAAGGTGAAGAGTATTTCGCTCGCCGCGCATACCATATAGCGCGTGCGTATGAGAATAAAAAAGATATTGTCGAGCTCTCGGTTATGGAAGATCTCGCAACAGAGCTCTCACGCGAGTTTGTTGCAGGAGCGTACGACGAAGTATTGGTCGCGTACAGCAATTTCAAATCAACGTTTGAACAACTTCCCAATGTACGCACCCTGCTCCCGCTCTCGCTCCTGAGTGTTGAGCAGCTCGTAAAAGACATTATTCCGGTGAAAGGGAAGTGGAGCGAGCTCGAGGCCATTGCCGCCCCCTCGGTCTATACGATTGAGCCCGATGGTGCTGACGTACTTGAGTACCTGATCCCCCGACTTGTGTCTGTCTCGCTTTACCACTTACTTCTTGAGTCAAAAGCGTCTGAGCATTCAGCACGCATGGTCGCGATGAAAAGTGCGTCGGATAAGTCTGAAGAAGTCGCGCATGATCTTACGCGGCTGTACAACAAGATTCGCCAGGCGGCGATCACTCGTGAGGTTTCCGAGATTGTGAGTGGTCGCGAGGCCCTCGCCACGTAATTAGCAACATAATTTTACTACCATGAACGGCATCATCACAGAAATCATCGGACCAGTCGTCGACGTGCATTTTGCATCCCACCCCGACACCAAGAGTGCCCGCCCGGCTATCGGTGACGCACTCGTGATCGAAAAGAGTGAGTTGCACGGACGCATTGTGTTCGAGGTCGCGGCGCACTTGGGGCTCGACCGCGTCCGTGCGATTTCGATGAACGAGACTGCAGGACTTGCACGCGGCGAATCGGTCACCGCTACCGGTGCACCGATTTCGGTGCCGGTTGGTGAAGCGACACTCGGCCGTCTTTTCAATGTGCTCGGCGAGCCAGTCGACGGTA
>JAYUMM010000098.1:0-5157 GCA_043762685.1 bacterium
GGCGCGAGGAATACCTCGCGCCTTTCTTGTATTACCCCAAGACCGTCTTGAGGTAATTACGTGGGATTGCTTTTTATACTTATGTATGTATAATAATACTTATGCGGAATGTTCCGCGATCAGGAGAGTCAAAATGATCAAGATGTTTTGCCTGCAGTCTGGCGGTTCCATTGGTTGGCGGACGTTGGTGGTCGGTGCTCTGGTACTGTTTGCCGTCTCATTCATATTCTTGCGGCAGCAGTCGAGCCCCGAGGTGGCGCGAGCCACGGAAGATCCGGTGGCGGTGGTGCGGTCCTGCAACCGCGAACCGTCGTGTTTGATTGATGGGTTCGTCAAGTTTGGGACCGTGGCTCACGGTCGCGATTTGGCAATGATCATCAATTGTGGTGGTCGTTGCCCGCTCGGCACCGTAAGTGCCACTGACCTCATCAAGGCCGCCGATGCAGTCGCCTTAAACGGTTTCAAGCATATTGATATTGATGAAGTGATACTCCCGGGCACAGCAAAATGGGCCGAGTCGGTCGATTCCTACAGCAGGCAGTGGCTCGGACCGAGGTAAGTCGATGGCGCATGGTTCTTCGGAACATGCGCCGTCATCATTTTGCATAGAAAATTGAACAGCGTATACTGAACACAAATGGCTACGATAAAAGATTATTACCATGTGCTCGGCGTTGATATAAAGGCGACACAAGACGATATTAAAAAAGCGTTTCGTAAGCTCGCGCACAAATATCACCCCGACAAAGGCGGCACCGATGAATCGAAATTTAAAGAGATTACCGAGGCCTACTCGGTCTTGAGCGACGAAAAAAAGCGACGCGAATACGATACCTATGGCCAGTCATTTCCTGGTGGACAATCAGGTGCGGCGGGTCAGGGCGGTAATCCGTTTGGCGGGTTCGACTTCTCCCAGTTCCAGCAAGGCTTCGGCCAGGGTGGTGCTGAGTTCGACTTTGGCGATATATTCGGCGACATTTTTGGCGGTCGCGGGCAGCAAGCACGCACCCCGCGTGGGCGTGACATTTCAATCGACCTCGAGATCTCATTTAAAGACGCCGTCTTTGGTACGAGCCGTACAGTGCTTATCGCCAAAGTCTCGACCTGTGACCTCTGTAAGGGGAGTGGCGCGAAACTCGGCACCACACTCGATACCTGCACCACCTGTAACGGGAGCGGGAAGATACACGAGACACGCAATTCTATTCTCGGACAGTTCTCGAGCGTGCGTGCGTGCAACGTGTGTGATGGCACTGGCAAAATCCCTAAAGAGAAGTGTACAGAATGTAAGGGTCACGGGGTGAAGCGCAAAGAAGAAGAAATAAAAATAAATACCCCTGCCGGTATTGATAATGGCGAGATGGTTCGTTTGCCACAGCAAGGTGAGGCGATTAAGACGGGAATTGCCGGTGATCTTTACGTCAAAATACACGTGAAGCCACACGCGACGTTCCGTCGCGACGGGTTAAATCTTGTCATGGACTTACCGGTCAAGCTGACCGACGCGCTTCTCGGTACTACCGTCCCCATCGAGACTCTCGAAGGCAAGATTCTTGAGGTAAAGATCCCTCAGATGCGCCGCGCCGAAGAGCTCTTGCGTGTCGCAGGGAAGGGTATCCCTGGTGAGGGCGGCCGAGGCGACCTTATTATTCGTCTTGAGGTTGCGCTCCCCCATAATCTCTCTGGCAAAGCCAAGAAGTCGGTTGAGGATCTGAAAGCAGAAGGACTCTAGTTTTTCTTGGTGCTATACTAGCCCTATGCCTGACGCGAGTAGCATAGCCCAAGTAACGGCAGTTGCCGTGCCGCTCGCGACAAGTGTGTGGAGCTCAGTGAGCGACTTCGTTATTATTTTGGCGATGGTGCTCGTGTTCGTAATGTTCTCGCGCTACGTGGGCCGAGGACCTTTCGTTGGAGTGATTCTCTCGTTCTATACCGCGTATTCTCTCTATGCGGCGTTTCCGTACATGTCGTTTCTACCGACCGCACCAGCTATCACGGCGGTCGCGACGCATGTGGGTCTCTATCTGGGGCTCGTGTTCGTGTTTTATATTATTTTGCGCCGCATCGTCGTATCGGACTTTTTGTATATAGGATCTATCGGGCTCATCGTGCTCTCATTTGTTGCTGCAGGATTTCTTATTGCACTCGCGTATCAGATTTTCAATATCACGACGGTGTACCACTTTACGCCAGCTATTGATATGCTCTTCGCACCGAAAGAGTACTTCTTTGGGTGGTTTGTCGCTCCCGCCATAGGGCTCTTCTTTCTTGCCCACTAGGAGTGGTACACTTTCTCTATGACACTGACTGAAGAACTAAAGCAACGTGGGCTGATTGAGCTTTCATCGACCTCTCCAGAGGTTATTTTGTCGCAACCGCGCATTGTCTATATCGGTACTGACCCGACCGCCGATTCACTCCATGTTGGCCACCTAACCTGGCTCTTGCTTATGAAGCGTCTCGGTGAAGCGGGCCATAAGCTCATATTCCTCGTCGGTGGCGGGACGGGGATGATTGGCGACCCCAAAGAGAAGGGTGAGCGCCCAATGCTCGATGCAAAGATGGTTGCGGCGAACACGCGTGCACTTAAATCACAAATTAAGAACATTCTTGGGGGTCTCTCTTTTAAAATGGTCGATAATGCCGACTGGCTACTCGACGTGAAGCTTGTGCCGTTTCTCCGCGACGTCGGGAAATATTTTACCGTCAATGACTTGATCAAGCGCGAAATTATTAAGAAGCGACTCGATACTCCCGACGACAGTATCTCGTATACCGAGTTTACCTACTCACTCCTTCAAGGTCTTGACTACTATGTCCTCAACCAGAAATACGGAGTCGATCTTCAGATTGGCGGTTCTGACCAGTGGACCAATGTGCTCTCTGGCGTTGACCTTATTCACAAGCGATTGGGGAAGGATGTGTACGCACTCGGGTTCCCGCTTACGACCGACGCAGCGGGTAAGAAGTTTGGCAAGAGCGAGGGGAATGCGATATGGCTCGATGCAAAGAAGACTTCTGCCTTTCAGTTCTATCAATTCTGGATCACTCTCCCTGACGCGCATATCGAGCAATATTTGAAAATATATACGTTCCTACCTTTAAACGAGATTGCGGCACTGATGGAGCTGCATCAGCGTAATCCGGGAGAGCGCCAAGCACAGGAGACACTTGCACGACTCGTGACCGAGACTGTGCACGGCCCGGCCGCCACCGCTCAAGCAGCCGCGGCCACCGACGCTCTTTTTGGCGAGACACCTTTTCATGAGCTCTCACGTGAAGCACTTCAGGTCGCTCTTGCAGAAGCCCCGTCCGTAGTGCTTTCGAAGCACGACTTACTCGAAGGATTCTCGCTTTCTGAAGCACTAGTGAGAGGCGGGCTCGCCTCGTCAAAGGGTGATGCGCGCCGCCTGATCGAAGGGAAGGGAATTACGCTCTCTGGTCTCCCGATAGAGAACCCTGATCAGAAAATTGCACTCGGAGACCTTTCAAAAGGATTTACGCTCGTACGCAAAGGCAAGCAGGGCGTGCTGCTTCTTGTTTTGAAATAATAGCTATAATCGGCTATAGTAGGCGTATTGCGTCGGTGGTAGAGTGGTCAATTACAACAGGCTGTAAACCTGTCGGACATAGTCCTACGAAGGTTCGAATCCTTCCCGGCGCACCAAATGGAAACCCCGCAAGGGGCTTTTCCATTTGGTGCGGCCGGAGCGATCAAACGTTTTTTACGAGCGCAGCGAGTCAGAAACTTGGAAACGCATGTGGTGCAGTGCCGGGATCGGTATGTGAAAGAACGTTTTGTGTGATTTTTTTCAGATACATCTCAACTACTCGCCAACAAGCATTTTTCGCACATACCATTCAAGTAATTCTTTGTATGCATTGGTATAGGTAAAACCCTCGGGGCTGCTCGAGTAACCTGCGTTTGCTGAATAGCGGTCCTCGACTATCATTGCTTGCTGCTCTATACCAAAATTAGAAAATCTTTTCTCCTCATCTTTTGCTTTCAGTAATCCCTCTGGCCCTCCGTAATTGTAAAGCACATCTGGATTCATGTACTGGGTATATGCCTCCCATATCCACGTAGGTATTGTCCTCCATCCAAACGTGGTGTTTCTCCTGTAGGTCATTTGCCACACATGAGTCATTTCGTGGATATAGAGATGGCCGTTTGGACAGACTGAAACATCGGCAAAATATATCGTCGTACCAAAGGTCATGGCTGAACGCGCAGACCCACTTGGGATACTGTGCTGCACCTCCAACAGTCTCAAAATATGCTCCAACCCCCCCTGCACAAAATGGACATCATTGAATGTTATTTGTTTGCCCCAAAGTGATTCCATCATTTTAATTTCTGTACGTACATCGCAGGTTGTCTTTTCGAGAGGGTACACAATACCAATGCGCTCAATTAAAGGCTCAGGAAGTATCGAACTCATAGGAACCACAACAATAAGAACTATTTGAAGGAGTACTACATATACAACGCACTCTAGAGCAACGCGATTTCGCGTTTGTAATGGTGTATGTACCACCGCATATCGCCATATATGATTTCGAAATACAGAAGCGATACAAAAACCACTAACAATCTCTACGAGCAGCCCAAGAGGCCCGGTATACCCCCAGGTAATCAGAAGCAGAATTTCGATAAAATACGCAACAACATAAAAAAATATTTCTGTTATCCCTGCACCCAGTAAGAGAAGAAATCTCATAATTTTTAAATGTAGCACGTAAGCATTTCTGTGGTATCGTGCATGCATGGCAATAACAAAACCTGTTCTCGTTTCGGGCGTGAAGCCGACTGGCGACCTGCATATTGGTAACTATTTTGGCGCGATACGCCAGTTTGTCGAGCTTACTAAAGAAGGGAAGTACCTCCCGTATATATTCGTCGCCGACTATCACGCACTCAATTCGGTGCAGGACGCCGGGGAGATGCAGCGCCGCACTCGCGAAGTAGTGATGGCGTATATCGCTTGCGGGCTCGACCCCGACGATGTCGTCCTTTTCAAACAATCAGACGTGCCGGCACACACTGAGCTCGGTTGGATATTCGACACGATTACCACCATGCCATACCTTATGCGCGCGCACGCCTTTAAAGATGCAGAGGCAAAAAACAAAGAGATTAACGTCGGGACCTTTAAC
>JAYUMM010000099.1:0-1534 GCA_043762685.1 bacterium
GTGCGCAGCTCGACTCTGTCATCCTGTTGGATGTCCCAAGAATCGCCTGCACCCCGATTGGTGCGACGCAGGTATTGAGAGCCGGCACGAACGTCGCCGGGTTCGACCACATTGCGCTGTCCGCGCACAGCATTGCTGCCGTGCTGAACGTCACCGTTGAGCTGACCGGGCGACCCACCGAGTCGGGCCCGGCAACGACCAAGGTGAACGCTTGGCCGTACGGCAGCCGCAGTGCCGGCACATACGTTGCCGTATGGCCATCGCTCGAGAGCAACAGCTTGCCGGCGATTTGAGTGCCCGTTGCGACCGGCCCTTGCCACAGGGTGGCATTGGCGTTGGTCAGCGTGCCGCTGAACGCGGCGCTAATCCCACTTACCAGCGATAGTGGCGAGACTGTCTTTCCTTGTAAAGGGTTTAACAGTGCTGTCACAGCCGGACAGGCCGCGTTCGCCAGAGCGATCGTCGTCGCCGACTGCGTGGTCCCATTGGGACACATCACCGTGACCGACGACGTGTCCGTCGGAAGCGGTGTCACCACCGGCAGAGGAGTTGAATCTCCACCCCCTCCTCCGCCACCACAACCAACGAGCGACAGGGTTGCGGCCGCGAAGGCCGCCCAAACAAACTTCTTGGCCATATTGTCCCCCTTCAGGGAAAAAAGATCACGAGTGACCAGCTTCTTCGGCGTACCCGAGAGAAGCCTCACACCTTATCTATATATCATAGAATGACAATTAAGTCAATATGTTCATATCCTTCATTTTGTAGCATTATGAAACTGAATTTCCGCTCGTTGTGTGCTATATTCTGCCCATATGGACACGACCCCAAACAAAGAACACGATCACAAGAAGCTTGGCAAAGAACTCGACCTCTTTACCTTCTCAGACGCCGTCGGGAAAGGCCTTCCCCTCTTCACCCCGAAGGGCTCCGTCATCCGTCGCGAGCTTGAGCGCTTTATCGTCGATGAAGAAATTAAACGTGGCTATCTGCACGTCTACACGCCTGATATCGCCAAAATAGATTTATACAAAAAAAGCGGTCACTACCCGCACTACAAAGACTCGATGTACGCGCCAATAGAGATTGACGATGAGCAGTTTATGCTCCGCCCGATGACCTGCCCGCACCACTTCGAGCTCTATTTGCGCAAGCCAGTGAGCTATCGCGAATTGCCTATGCGTATTGCCGAGCTCGCCCAGCTCTATCGCTATGAACAGTCAGGCGAGTTGATGGGTCTCCAGCGAGTACGCACTTTCTGCCTCGCCGATGCTCACATTATCTGTACCTCAGAAGAGCAGGCAGTTGATGAAATTGCGAACGCGCTCGACCTTATTGAATACGTAACCTCAGTCTTTGGTCTTAAACTCGACGTTGATTATCGCTATCGCCTCTCGCTTGGTGATCGCGCGAATACAGAAAAATATTATAAAAACGATGCTGCGTGGGAGAAGAGTGAGGGTCTGTTACGAATGCTGATGCAAAAACGTGGTTCTCAGTTCGAAGAAGCGAAAGACGAAGCGGCATTCTACGG
>JAYUMM010000100.1:0-8977 GCA_043762685.1 bacterium
ATGGGAGCCCCGGCGTGGAATGATAATTTTGTTGGAACAACAAATTCATTCCCGTCGGTTTCCGGACAAACATACACTGTGTGGGTCCATACAAGAGCCTCCGCTAATGGAGCATGGAGTAACGCTGTGTCAACTACTGTCACGTGTGGTCAACCGCCTGCTTCTTGTCCAGTAAACAACTCCAACGTTGGCTGTACCCTCCCACCCACTCCTTCAGGAGGTACTGCAGGGAGTTGTACAAATCAATACTCCGGCAGCTGTAGCTCGACTTGTACCAATGGTTCTTGGGGACCAGCCACCAACAGTTGTGCTCTTCGACCTTCGCCGGCGATCACTTCAGCCGCGTGTAATGCTGCAGGGACAAGTCTCACCGTCAACTGGACCAACCCGGGTGGATACGGCTACTCCTATACCGAGATTAGCAAGACTGCATCATTTGATTGGAATGCGGCCTGTAACCCTATTGCCACTGGTGTAAATGGTGTCTGCGTCTTCAACAATCCGAACCCAGGCACTTACACCATACCGACGACTCCTGGCCAAACGTATTCCATAGCCATCTTCGCTGCATTCGATAGCAATGGAGCTCTATATGGCAATCCTACGTACTCGAATAATGTGTCGTGCCCCAACCCTACGAGCGCCTTCGGTGCAGAACCATCAAGCTGTACCATTCCCGAGGGACAGAATCACTGTATCCCATATCCAACCATGCTTTCTTGGACTGCGTCGGGTGTGAATGGGGGAGTCACTCTTACAGATAATGGCAATGGACGGTATTTTGATTACGCTGCAGGTGCCCAAAATGGCGGCGTATATGTGCCTTATCCTGCGGGGAGTTATGTCTTGTTTAACGGTCGGTATGCTACACAAGCAGCCCTCGATACGGCGATTGCTGGTGGTCAGACGACAAAAATCACCCCCGCTAAAACCGTCACTGCTGCGTGTGCCTCGGGCAGTACATGGGATGCCGCTAATCTAGCGAGTAGATCTACTGCAACCTGCGCTGGAGATGCCACTATCGGGGGCTTCACATCATCTCTCTTCGCGCTCGGAGCAGGAGGGAGGAGTGTTGCGACTACAATAGGAGCAAAAAAGACTGCACTCGTAGATAAGATTAAGAATGTTGGTCTCGCTGCCGCAGCGGCCGCACCAGTACCCACACCACTCGCATCTAGCGACCTTGCGTACGCCTTCGGCTCAAAAATACAGCTCTCGTGGGGTGCAATCGCTGGCGGTGGGACTATCGTCTGTAACATCACAAACGACAAAGACGCTACGGTACTCCCGGTGCTCCCGCTCACGGGCGGTAGTGTAATAGTTGGGCCGCTCACGCAGACCAGCACCTTTACGCTCACTTGTAACAACGGTATCGGTCCACCGGCGACAAAGACAAATGTAGTATCGATCGATGCTGCGAATTGTCCAGTGAGTACGATTAGCAACTGCGACCTCCCGCTCACCACTGCAGGAGGGATTGCGGGCACCTGCTCCAATGGATACTACAATGCGTGTCGCTATTCGTGTAAGAGTGATGGTACGTGGAACCTGGACACAAGCTCAAACACCTGTGCGGCAGATACGGTAACCCTCTCGAGTGATAAGGCAATTATTGTTAACGGGAAGAATGTAAATCTCTCTTGGACCTCTTCAGGTGCGACGAGCTGCTACGCAGCCAGTGCAAGCGCGATCCCCGCTGAAGGGCCCGGCTTCAACACCAGCGGAGCGACCACCAAGAGTAGCTCATCAGGACTCTCCATCACCCCACCACTCGGTGTGTCGAACTACCAGCTCAACTGTTGGGATGCTCGGGGGTATAAGTTTGCCTCAAATGTAGTCACCGTTACTGCACTTGACCCGAAGATTACTATCACCGCTACACCGAATCGTCTCCCGACGAGTGGCGGCAGTGTGACGATCTCGTACAATGCACAGTCAGTAACAAGTTGTGACATCAAGAGGAACGGCACTGTCTGGGGGAGTCATCTCACTCCTGCTTCAGGGAATATAATCTCTGGTGGGCCGAGCATCGATACGTCGCCAGTGACGTCTCAAACGACCTATAAAATAACGTGTGTTTCGGTCGGTAATGGCGGGTCGTATTCGGGCTCAGCGACGGTGAATGTGGGCTCGGGCTTCGTCGAATTCTAACTCTTGCACTACGCGAGCTACGCCAAACACAATTATTGTGTTTGGCGTAGCTGCGTGGTATCATCACCCGAATGAAAAAGGATATTCACCCAGGCACCTATAGAGAGGTTATTTTCGAAGATATCGCTTCTGGCGCACGCTTTCTTATTGGCTCTACAGTGCACACCACCGAGACTGCTAAGTGGGAAGACGGCAAGGAGTACCCAAAACTGACCGTCGAAATCTCTTCTAGGTCGCACCCGTTTTACACCGGCGAAGATCGCTCGCTCGACAAGGCGGGTCGTGTGGAGCGCTTCAAGCAGCGCGCTGCTAAAAAGATTTAGGGCTCAGCAAAGAGCGCCGCGGGAGCACACATCACCTCGCCCAGCGGCGAGGTGTGCTTACTCTCGGCTCGCAAATTTCGGTACAGCTGCCCTTCGGCGCAAGAATTACCGTGCTGCTTTGCCTCTGAGAGACTCCTGCACCCCACTTTGCTTTGCGGGGAGGAATGATACCATACACATATGGGATACTCTCCAGAATTTAAAAAAAACTGCGCCACAGCATATCTTGCCGAGGAGTATGAACGACTCGATACAGAAGCGTTTGAGGCGCGTACCTCTGCGGGGAGCGATCCTGAGCTCCAGCATCTTGCGGCAGAAGATATAGCCAGAGGGGTGGCGCGACAAGCCGAGATTCTTGTTGAGATAGAACACATTTTAAAGAAAGACGAAGAAGACGTTGTGCGGCCGAAATCAATCATAATGGAGTTGCGTGGGGGTACGGGTGGCGACGAAGCGAGCATTTTTGCACATGACCTCAAAAATATGTATCAAAAATATGCCGAATTACGGGGGTGGCGGTCTCATACGGTAGACGACCTTACGCTCGAAATATCAGGAGCAGATGCCTATGATGCACTGCGGTTTGAGACGGGCGTTCATCGGGTACAGCGCATACCTTTGACCGAGAAGTCGGGCCGCATCCATACCTCGACGGCCTCGGTCGCAGTGCTCCCCATACGGGCGAAGTCGACTATGGAGATTAATCCCGCAGATATCGAAATGGAGTTTTCGCGCAGTGGGGGGGCTGGCGGGCAGAACGTGAACAAAGTCGAGACGGCCGTGCGACTCATCCACAAGCCAACCAATATTGACGTGCGCTCCTCATCTGAGCGAAGCCAGCTTGCAAACCGTGAGAAGGCGATGCAAATTCTTGTCGCAAAGCTTGAGTTTCTCCACGAAGAAGAGCAGGCCAAGAAACATGCGGCAGAACGCAAGGCCCAAATAGGCACCGCCGACCGCTCCGAGAAGATTCGCACCTACAACTACCTACAAGATCGGATTACCGACCACCGCCTAAACGAATCGTGGCATAACCTTCCCAAGCGTCTCGGTGGCGACATCACTGATATCGTCCAGGCGCTCCACGCCTTGCACGATGGGCTCAATTCGGGTACAGTGGCTAAATTATGACCGAAGGACAGGATACCTCAGAGCTGAAGCGCCTCTTTGCAACCGGGGCGCACTTTGCGCAGGTAAAGAGTCGCCGTCACCCTTCGATGAAGCCCTACCTTGTGGGCACCAAGGGCCGTCAGGAGATTATTGACCTCGTAAAGACAGTCGATCAGCTCGAGACCGCTAAGGCGGTTATGGAGGCCTTCGCAAAAGAAGGGAAGGTGGTCCTTTTTGTTGGCGGGAAAGTCGAGATCGCCATGTTGGTAAAGAAGGCCGCTGAGTCTATCAGTGCGCCGTATGTTGCGGCACGCTGGCTCGGCGGGACGATCTCGAACTGGAGCGAAATTAAGAAGCGTATTGATCGACTCGCCGACCTCTCTGAAAAGGCAGCGACCGGCTCGCTCGCAAAGCAGCACACCAAGCTTGAGCTTTTAAAGCTTGAGCGTGAGAAGACGAAGCTCGGTGTCCGGCTCGATGGCATCACTACGATGCTTAAGAAGCCCGACGCACTCCTTATCGTCGACACCAAACATGAGAAGCATGCGGTGAAAGAGGCAAATGATGCGGGGATTCCTATTATCGCGATCATGAGCTCAGACTGCAACATTAAGGAGGTGGCATACCCAATTGTCGCCAACGACACGTCGCGTGAGGCAGTGAGCCTGATCCTTACTGAGCTCGCCAACGCGTTCAAAAAAGGACAGACCGTTTAACCTCCCGACACGGGGCAGGCCTTGTGTTATTATTTTGATATACCACTATGGACATTACGACTGACAACATTAAGCAATTGCGCGAGATGACCGGCGTCTCAGTGATGCAGTGTAAAAAGGCACTCGAAGAGGCGGGTGGCGATCTCGAAAAGGCAATTGTTATTTTAAAGAAACACTCAGCTGCGTCGGCCGAGAAGAAGGCCGACCGTTCGCTTGCCGCGGGTGCTATTGGTAGTTATATCCACGAGGGCGCAATTGGTGCGATGGTACTCCTTTCTTGCGAGACAGACTTTGTCGCTAAAAACCCCGAGTTTGTAGTGCTTGCACGCGAAATCGCAATGCAGGTCGCCGCGACCGCTCCGGCCTACACCTCTGCTGATGAAATTCTTCCGGAGGCGAAGCAAGCTGCTATCGCCGTCTTTGAAAAAGAGGTCGCCGACAAGCCAGCGGAGATGCGTGAGAAGATTATGGAAGGCAAATTGGCGAGCTATTTCCGCGATCAGGTACTCCTCGATCAAGCGTTTATTAAAGATGAAAGTAAGAGTGTGCACGACCTCCTCAACGAGGCGACACAAAAATTTGGTGAGCGTGTCGAAATTACCCGCTTTACTCGACTTTCGACTCGCTAGTCGCTATGGCGCTCCTTCTCCTCATTTTTGCCACAATTGCACTCCTCGCAGGCTTTGTGGCGATAACGACGTATGAGACAGGGCACGGTATGCGATTCTTTAATGCCGAGCGTACGTGGCTCGATCGGCAGACTGAGCGTGTTAGCTTTATCATAGCTCACGTTGATTTGGCCGCTTTTTTGCGCGAAGAGATTCAACACTTTGTGCAACGTATTGGGCATGATATCGTACACTTCTCGCTCCAGTTTGTGCGGGCAATAGAGCGTTTTCTCACCCGTCTCGTGCGCACGTTTCGCTCGCGAGAGGCGAATGTCGCCCCGCGGGAGAGTGCACGCGAATTTGTCAAAACTTTAACGGACTTTAAGGAACAGTTGCGAGCTACGGCACCAGAGATTCCTGAGATTCACTAGTCGTAATAGGTGTTTGAAGGGAGGAATAGTGTGCCGCCTTAGCTCAGTTGGTAGAGCAACACTTTTGTAAAGTGAAGGTCCCCAGTTCGAGTCTGGGAGGCGGCTCCGCAAAATTAGATACCTGTCGTGGTGGTGGCCAGTGCGCCTTTGGGGAACTGTTTCTCGAGATCCGCGAGCGAGGTGAATTTGTAATAGTGCTTACCGTTGATGATAAATGCAGGGAGAGTGTCTTTTACTTTGGTAATCGCAATCAGTGTTTTGAGTGCCCCAAGATCGAGATTGTAGTCAAAAGAATACACCCGGAGTGCTGGGTACGTGTTGCGTAGATACGAGAGCGCATAGCCGGCTTTGTCACAGTCGGTGCAGTCGCCTGCATTGCTATAGAAATACAGCACGGTGACGGGCTTTGTGCCGCAAGCCACCGCAAGCTGCTTTGTGATCAGGTAGTCACGTATTTCGAGGAGCGAGTACTGTTGCTTCAAGCGAATGACCTGCGAGTTGTCATTGCCAAGCTGGTTTTCAGCAGAGGAGAGGCGGTCGCCAAGGTTGCTGAGACTGCTAATAAGCGTCGCTGACGAGGTGGCACTATCGCAGGGTGCCGCCTCGAGGAGCGAAAACTGTGTATCAAGAGAGAGGGTATCAATCGAAATTTGGTCTTCGATCGTGGCTAGATTTGCGACACGAACGTTATTCAGATAATCAATAACGAATGTGATGGTGCCAATGAGCGCAACCGTGATCCCGAGTGAAATGAGTAGGTTGCGAGTAAAGAGGGACATAGAGAATAAGGTTATCGCCACGTAGTGCGGGTACCGCGGGCGACCTCTGAGACGGATCGAATAAGCCAGAGTGGTGCGACAAACCAATAGAGAGCGAGATACGCAATAATGTTTGGAAGGAGCTTACCAGGAGTTTTTGACAGTTTCTTCCCCACGACCATCCATGCGAGCGTGGTCGCGAAGAGGGTGATACCGAAGAGTGCAAGAGCAGTGATCGGCAGGTCATACCACGAGAAAGGGTGCAAGGTAAACGCAAATGAGAGTGGAGCTGCTTGTACTATCGACGCGGTATGCAATCCATTGAGAATGAGTTGCGTCATGCTCGACACAAAAACGAAGATACCGCCTACAATTGATACGAGCGCGAGCGGCAGAATAAAGGTGCCGAGCACGCGGTTCTTCTTTGTGCCGATGAGGTCGCGGTAGTCAAAAAGAATATTGCGTAAGAATCCTGTCGTCCAGCGCACGCGCTGTTTGATAAGTTTTGGGAGGGTGGGTGGGCTTTTCGTGTAGACGCGTGCCCGTATGGCGTTGCCGATACTGTAGCCTGCGCGCTGGATGCGCATTGCCATCTCCATATCCTCTGCAAGATACGCATGGGCGAAGAGTCCGACCTTCTCGAACACGCTGCGTCGGTAGAATGAAAACGGCCCAGGTGTAACGTAGAGCCCGTTGAGTGAAGCAAGAATGTGGCGGAGTATAACCGCGAGTGTGTACTCGGCGTACTGCATGCGCTGAAGAAGGGTGTGTGGCTCGTATACTGACATTGATGCGGTGACGGCCATAATTTCGAGGGAGTCAAATGCCGCTACAATTTCTTTAAGGGAGTCGGGGGCGACAAATGAGTCCGCATCGAGAAAGCCGACGAACTCGACGTCGCCAAGATGTTCAATGCCATAATTCATTGCCGTAAATTTACCGCGATGCGGTGCGTGGAGCGCAGTGATTTGCGGGTGGGCGGCAAAACGATCGATGACGCTTGGTGTGTTGTCTGTGGATCCGTCGTCGACCAGTACAATCGATAGGTTCTGAGTAGGGTAGTCGAGGGCGAGCAGGGATTCAACCGTAGCCGCGACCGTCGTCTCTTCGTTCCAGCAGGAGACGATGACTGCCACATTCGGCGTGGTGGGCGCGATAGCCTTTGTGCGGTTCGTGCGCGCAGGCTTCGAGAGGAACGTCACAAGCATAAACGACTCGAAGAATAGCGCGAGGAATATGAAGGGATACGTGAGCATTTCGGCACTCATAAGTGGCGTTACTGTACCACAATCTGGTATATTTGCCTCATGACTCAACCGGGCCGGCTGCACCCTATTACTATCGCAATTCGTGACATTGCGGATATTTTCGGCCATATGGGATTTGGTATTGCGAGTGGGCCGGAGCTCGAAGACGACTGGCACAACTTTACGGCGCTGAATGTCCCTGAAGATCACCCAGCGCGCGATATGCAGGACACGTTTTGGATTAAAGATCAGCCCGGCGATGTGCTGCGCACACACACGACCTCGGTCACTATGCGAAAACTCGAGGATATGGCGAAGTCGGGTGCGACTTCGATGCGGATGATTAATCCTGGTAAAGTTTTTCGCAACGAGGCGACTGATATGACGCATGAAGCGCAGTTTTATCAGCTCGACGGTTTCGCGGTTGGGCCTACTGGAACCGTGACGCTCGCGCATTTAAAAGGCACATTCGATCGTTTTTATCGTGACTATTTCGGACCGAATACAAAAGTGCGTTTTCGCCCGAGTTTCTTCGGGTTCACCGAGCCGTCGGTTGAGATTGATATGTGGTTTGAAGCACCAGGGAAGGAGGGTCGTTGGCTTGAGATGGCGGGTGCTGGAATGCTCCACCCAAACGTGATTAAAAATGCTGGGCTCGACCCAGAGCAGGTGCAGGGCTTCGCTTTTGGCGGCGGACTCGAACGCTTGCTTATGGTGAAGTACGGCATCCCCGATGTGCGTCTCTTTCACTCCGGCGACATTCGGTTTAATTACGCTTTCGATCAAAGTCGGACATCCGATGTCCGACCCGGTGATATATGAAAATTTCTCTAAAATGGCTGCAGACTTATTTTGATGCGCCGCTTCCTCCGGCCGCGGCGATGGCTAATGCGTACACCTTCCATGCATTCGAGATCGATGCGATAGAAGGCGACCTGCTCGATGTAAAGGTATTGCCGAACCGTGCCGCTGACTGCCTCTCGCATCGCGGCCTCGCTATGGAACTTTCTGCAATTCTCAATATTCCCCTCAAACTCGATCCTCTGCGCGCCCTGCTTGTAAATGGGGACTTCGTAAGCCCCCACATCAAGGTAGAGATCGAAGATCCGAAGAAATGCTCGCGGTACATGGGCGCGCTGGTTAAGGGGGTGAAGATTGGTCCATCGCCTGCGTGGCTCAAAGAGGCACTCGAGGCGGTCGGGCAGAGCTCGATAAATAATGTGGTGGATGCGACTAACTACGTGATGCTCAATATTGGTCAGCCGCTGCACGCATTTGATGCGAAAAAACTGCAAGATGCAGATGGTGCGTATTTGATTGGCGTGCGTGCCGCAAAAGCAGGCGAGAAAATAACCACGCTCCTAAACGAGACGTTCGAGCTCGACCCAAGTATCCAAGTGATTATCGATGCAAATGCTGATACGGCAATCGCGCTTGCGGGAATCAAGGGCGGCAAGCACGCCGAGGTTACTGCCGATACGACCGATCTTATTATCGAGTCTGCGAACTTCGACGGCACTATCACCCGTCGCGTCGCGCAAAAGTTGAAGCTCTTCACTGATGCGAGTGCTCGCTTTCAGAATCGTCCATCGCCCGATCTCTGTGCCTACGGGATGCGCGACGTGCTCGCACT
>JAYUMM010000101.1:0-7340 GCA_043762685.1 bacterium
TTTTTCTTTTTATGGTACATTTTAGGTCTATGACCCACACACCAAAAACATTTACCCTCCCTACCCTCCCGGGGCTTTCAGAGAAGCAGATCGCGGTGCACCTTGCACTGTATGAGGGCTACGTGAAGCATGCGAACCTTATTATGGATAAAATTGCCGCGCTCAAGGCATCAGACGCTGATGGCAATGCTTACATCATCGCCGAGCTGCGTCGCCGCTTCGGCTTCGAGTTTGATGGTATGCGCATGCATGAGTATTACTTCGAGCAGTTTGAGGGTGGTGCGGCGCCACTCACCCCAGGGAGTGCTCTACAGACCGCTATAGCGACGAAATACGACGATCAAGAGATTGTCGCTCATGTAAAAGAGGTGGCAGGAAGTCGTGGTATCGGCTGGGTGGTTGTGTATGCCGACCCAACTGCCGAGACGCTCCATACGGTATTTGTGGCCGACCACGAGGTTGGTCAGCTCGCCGGGCTCCCTATTCTCCTCGCACTCGACCTTTGGGAGCATGCGTATATGGTGGATTATGTGCCAGCCGACAAGAAGAATTATATTGATGCTTTCTTCACCAATCTCAATTGGTCGGTCGTCGAGAGGCGTTTTGATGCGGCAAAATAAACAAGTACCGCATACGCGACAAGGACGAGCCAGAACGGAAATGGTGGGAGCGTGAGCGCGGCGTAGGGCAGCGCCGCGCTTTTCGTTGCTATAAAGATGATGTAGTGCGTGAGTGCGAGTACCGGGAGCCCAGCGAGATGTACCACAAATGGCGCGAGAGAGCCGAAAATCATACCGGTCACTCCAGCAATTGCCGCTGCGGCCATTGCGAAGGGCACGATCGGGTTCACGAGAATATTCGCGGGGAGTGCTACGAGCGAGAGAAGGCCGCTCATATACAGGAGGAGCGGGAGCACACTCACTTGTGCCGCAAGTGTGGTCGCAGTCGCGTTCTTTATAAATGCATTCTGCATACGCATGCGGCTCTCGATAATAGGCGCGAGCCATATGATGCCCGCCGTTGCAGCGACCGAAAGACCGAAACCAGGGTCGAAGGCGAGCATGAGTGGATTCCACAGCAGCATAAAAAAGACCGTGACCAAGAGTGCACGACTCGCCGCGTAGCTCTTACTAGTTGCGCGCGCATAGAGCGCGATGATCGCCATAATCGCGGCACGCACTGCCGTCGCTGAGATGCCCGCGATACCAATAAAGAGGAGGATTGCCGCACCTCCCGCGAAGAACTGGAGTCGTCGCGGGATGCGCAGGAGTGCTAAGAAAACCATCACCCATTCGGCAACGATCATTACGTTGTATCCCGAGAGGATGATGACTTGCACGAGGCCACTACGAATAAACGATTGTTGTAGGTCGGTACCGAGCCCCGACTTACCACCGATGACGATGCCACCAGCAAGTGCTGCGTCAGGGTCAGGGAGTGCCCGATCGAGCCCATCGAGAAATGAATGCTTGATTCGCGCGAGCAGAGCGCCCACCGAATACCACGGGGCCGGCTCAGTGACGCGTATCGAGCCAAACTCGATTAAGAAAGTAACCCCGCGCGCTCTGAGATATTGGTCATAACGAAACGTGCGGCCGTTGTCGGTCTCAAATGCCATCGGCAGCATGAGCATTCCGGTTATGTGCACTCGCTCGCCGACCGCAACACGCGAAGAGAGAGGCATCACGGCGAGCGCACCAACGTGTTCCCCACTCTTTTCTACTACGAGGGCGATGCGCTGATTCTTCTCGCGTATATCGGGGTCACCCACCACGGCACCGTCATAGGCGACACGGTGGCGTAGATCACTCACAAACACTTTCGGTAATGGCATGTCAGCAAATGATGTGCGCACCATGCCGAGCACACAAAAAATAAAGAAGAGCGTACTGAGCACATACACTCTTCGCGGCTTTAAAAAAGAAACTGCGCTCATGAGCGCCGCAAGTAATAAAACAAAAAGTACTGGCCACCAACTTGTAAACAAAAGTGAGCGGAGAAATACCCCGCTCACGAACCCTGCAGTGATGGCGATAAGTGTACCCATTAATATATTCTACTTGGTACGCCTAAAACTAAGTGTAGCGATTAACATGTTCGCGAATACGAGATAGATGGGATAGAGCGCGTTCGTGATATCAAATGAAGCAACCGCGAAAACATTCAGGAGTGCAATACTGGCAGCAAGCGACCATGCAAGTTTGTCTTCGGTCTCTTGATGGAGGTAGAGCTTCCGAGCGATAGCGAGCGTGCCGAGAGCATCTACTCCCACATTAATAATAAGTGCATAGAGCGGGTTACTAGTATTGAGCCACAAGAGTAATCCAAGAAAGGAGAGGCCGATGCAGGCGTAATCAAATTTCGTGAACTCAAAATATCCAGACTTGAGTGAGAAAAGTATCACTACGATTTGCCCAACGAGGTACGAGATTGCGAGCCAGAGCGCCTGCCATGCACCGAGTGCGATGCTGCTCGCCACAATCATACTCATTGCGACGGTATACAAAACCCATCCTGCGAGATTCGGTTTTGTAATTCCCATTCGCATTGAACGAATAATCAGAACATAGACGATGAGCTCGAGGAGCCCTGCTGCATACCCAATGTATATCTGGATGTTGTTCATTCAATAAGTAAAACTAGGCACCCCGATCCATCGCTTCGTTGGCGAGGAAGTCGGCATCTTTATTTTGCTCACGAAAGATGTGCGTGAAAGTCACCGTGCCAAAAGGAGTGAGTGCGCGAACCAGACGCGCGTTTTGCTCTTTGAGCACCGGGTGCTTCACTTTATATTCACCTTTCATCTGTTTCACTACGAGCTCGCTGTCCATCTTTACCATTACCGTCACCCCACTCGTCTTCCCTTTTAAAAGTTTCGCGAGTGTGTCAAAGGCAAGGATCACCGCCTCATACTCAGCATAGTTGTTGGTGCGGGTGCCTAAAAATTGCGAGACGCTCGCCACCGAGTTGCCGAGCCCGTCGCGGATCATCGCACCAGCACCCGAGGGCCCTGGGTTCCCTCTTGAGCCGCCGTCAGCGTGAATGGTGAACTGTTGCATGTCGCTACTATACACCTTTAAATTTGAAACTCATTTCAAACCCTCGTCTTCGACACATTAAAAACAGGTTGCGCTCCGGGCCGCTCGGCCAAGTCTAACAACCAGTTTTTAATTTTTCGTCGCCAGGTGTTGTTGTGAAATGAGTTTCTATACAACTTTTATATCGAGAAGGCGCAGGCGCACCGGCGTGCCGCGCGAGAAGGCATCGCGCTCGAGGTGTGCGAGCAGGTGCGCGCGACTCCCTGCAGTGAGTGTGGTGGCCGTGCGTTTCATCGGGCCTTTCGCAAAAAAGATCACGGCATCGAGCTCGCGCTTTCCTTTGTGCGAATCGATAGTTACTTTCAAATGCTCTTCTGATTTTCCAAAATATGAAATCTTGCGCACCAAGACATCGCGGAGTAAGAACACTGGTTTTGGGTTCGCTATACCAAAAGGTGAGAGGCGCTCTACTTGAGCGAGGTACGAGAGAGTCGCTTCTTCTGGTGTGAGGAGTGCGTCGGCGCGGGCGAGGAGTAGATCTTCGGCAGGCGTGTTCGCCGTGATGCGCGCATACGCGGCAACCAATCGATCTTCAAGATAAAAAACTTCAGAGTCGATGAGGGTGAAACCGCCTGCTGCGGCGTGTCCACCAAATTGTGCAAAACTGTTTTCAGTCGTGCGCAGGAGCTCCATCATGTGTGCCGAGCCCCCGCTGCGAAACGACCCTTTAAGCGCATTGTTCCCCTCTCTTCCCCAAAGAAAAACGGGCCGTTCAAATTCTTCTGCGATGGTGTTGGCGACAAGCCCAAGAAGTGACGGTCGCCACTCAGGGTCACCGAATACGATTATGTCGCGCAGACCATTACGGTCTTTGAGACGAGCATGTACTGCACGCGTTATCGCACCCGCTTCTGCTTTACGAGCACGGTTTAATTTCTCTAATTTTTTTGCAAGAGTGTCGGCCTCGTTCTCGTCGATAGTGGTGAGTAACGTAAAGGCATCGCGCGCTTCACCCATACGACTCGCGGCATTCACGCGTGGAGCAATCATAAAGCCTATATCGTCTTCAGTAATTTTTTTCTGTTCCACTCGCATACCGCGACAAAGTTTTTGGAGCCCGATACGCGGCGACTTGCGCATCACAAGGAGCCCGTAGGTAGCGAGTAGACGGTTCTCGTCAGTGAGCGGGACCATGTCGGCGACGGTCGCGAGCCCCACCATATCGAGGGGCCATTTCTCCCACCCCTCCCCTACTTTCTCGCGAAGCTTCGGCTCTATTGCAAGAGCCCCGCACACAAGCTTCCATGCGACGCCCGAGCCGCACAATCCTTTAAACGGATACGTTTCTTCGGCGCGCGCATTTGGATTTAATACAGCGAACGCTGGTGGGAGCCCGGTCTCCTGGGGCAGATGGTGGTCGGTTATTATAACTTCGATCCCTAGTTCGTTTGCACGTGTGACCGGCCCGATGTCAGTGATGCCCGAGTCGACGGTGACGATGATCGTCACACCACTCTCCGCGAGTTTCTCGACCCCAGTCACATTCATACCATAGCCTTCGAGGTGGCGGTGCGGAATATAGTTTTCAAAATGTGCCCCCGCTTTTTTAAGAAAGTCATGCAGCAGCACCGCACCCGGGATGCCATCACAGTCGTAGTCGCTCCACACCGCGATGTGCTCACCCGAGAGAATCGCGTCGGCGAAGCGCCGCGCCGCTTTCTCCATATCAACCATTAAGAACGGGTCATAGAGATGCAGGTCGTACGAGGGATTGAGAAATTTCTCTGCCGCTACTTTGGTCACGATGCCGCGGCGTGCCAGAAGCGCCGCAGTGAGGTCGTCATACGCGGCGAGCTCGGTACGGAGTACGTCAGAGAGAGTGTCGTGGAGTAGAAACATGGTGAGAGGATTGTATCAGGAATCGAATGCGGTATGCTGGGGGGATGACCGATTGTATTTTTTGCAAGATTGCATCAGGTGAGGTGGGGTCACGTAAAACGCATTACGAAGATGATGTAATTGTTTCGTTTCTTGATATCAACCAGCAAGTCCCTGGGCATACGCTCGTTATCCCTGTCGCGCACTATCAATGGTTTGACGAGCTCCCGGCAGATATTTCAGAAAAACTATTTCGTGCGTCACAGAAAGTGGCTACCGAATTGCGTGTGCAAACAGGTGCCGATTACATTCAGCTTTCAATCGTAGGTACTGATATTTCACATGTACACGTGCACCTCCTCCCGCGTTTTCTCAAAGATAAACCACCGAGCATTTAACGCTCCAGTGCGATGATACCCGGTAGCGTTCCTTTCTCGAGAAAGTCGAGCATAGCGCCGCCGCCCGTGGAGACGAATGAAAACTTTGGTAAAAGCCCGAGCTTTTCGATTGCCGCAATCGTGTCGCCGCCACCAATAACAGAAAACGCTTTTGAGTCGGCAACGGCGTGCGCGAAGGCATCGGTCGCATCTACAAATCCTTTTTCATACATACCGAGCGGGCCATTCCAGAGAATTGTCTTAGCACCTTTCGTTTGTTCTGCGAGGAGTGCACTGGTGCCCGGGCCATGGTCAAGAATCATATCGTCGGGGCGCACCTGTTCTCCTGTTGCGACACGCGCCGTTTCATACACGTCTGGTTTGTCGCTATCAGCCGTATCAACAACGAGTGAATCAACTGGAATGAGGAGTTTCGGATTGGTGAGAAGTTCTTGCACGGGAGCAGGGTCGGTTATAGAGACGAGCGACTTCCCTACCTCTTGCCCACTCGCTTTCAAAAAGTCGTTGGCGAGCGCACCGCCCGCGAACACGTGGTCGTACTCAGTGAGAAGACGCTTTAACACGGGCTCTTTCGTACTAAACTTGGCGCCGCCGATAACCGCAAGCGCAGGGTGAGAGGGGGTGAGTGCACGCGAGAGCTCGCGCACCTCTTCTTCGAGCAGAAGGCCGGCATAGGAAGGGAGAAATGCAGGGATACCTATAATGGATGCGTGGGGGCGGTGGCAGGTGTCGAACGAGTCTTGTACAAACACATCGCCAAGCGCAGCCACTTCGCGCGCAAAGGCACTGTCATTACTCTGTTCGCGCCGATCGCGCCGCAAGTTTTCAAGCACAAGCAGGTGCCCGGGTGAGAGTTCGCGAATAGCATCGCGGACGCGAGGGCCAATCGTCTCAGGGCAAAAAGAAACATTGGGGATGAGTTTGCCGAGTGCACGCGTGACGGGCTCTAACGTCTCGGTCCCCTGCTCCCCGATATGGCTGATGAGCACTACCCGCGCTCCGCGCTCCGCAAGGTATTTTAGTGTCGGGAGGGCGCGTCGTAAACGGTAATCATTTGAGACGACCGACCCAGTGATCGGAACGTTGAGCGCCGTACGCACGAGGATGGGGATATTCTTGAAGACGGGTATATCGCGAACCGAGCGCATAGATTAGGTGAGCTCGCGGACTATTTGTGCGAACGGAGCAACATCTACCGATGCATGCCCAATTAAAAAACCATCAATACCCGAACCACCCGCGAGTGCGCGCGCGTCGCTTGGCTCTACTGAGCCACCGTAGAGTACCAGTGAGCGTACTGAGCTTTTCCCGGGCAAGAGTTCAGCAAGTACTTTGTGAATATAGAGCGCCATTTCGGCAAGATCGTTTGCTGATATAGCCTCTGCAGCAGTCTTGCCGATGGCCCAGAGCGGCTCATAAGCAATAATAATCTGAGTACGCTCTCGTGGGAGGAGAGCAGAGAGGGCGACCGTGAGCTCTTCGCGCACAGTGGCGAGATAATGGCCTTCTCCATCACGTTCATGTTCACCAACGCAGAGAATGGGGGTAAGTCCTTGTGCGAGTGCTCTCACGAGTTTTTCGGCGACAATCGTGTCAGTATCGCCACGCGCTCGGCATTCAGAATGGCCAATAACCGCATAGGTGGCACCCGCAGCCGCAAATGCCGCGGCGGTTACTTCTCCGGTTTCAGCCCCGCCGGAGGTACGGGATACGTCTTGAGCAGCAAACGCGACCTCTGAGGTGTTCTTCACTGCGAAGACACTCAGGAGTGATGACGGAGGTGCGAGCACAATCTGATGTTTGGTCTCCTTCACGAGTTTCTTACTCAACGACACAAGCTTCTTCGCTTTTGCGAAATCTTCGACGTACGCTTTCCAATTGGCAACAATAAGCATTAGGTGCAGTATACCAGTAACTTTTTTTACAACTGCTTCCAGTCAACGAATTGCCACTGAGTAGAGGTGGTGGGAGTGAACGGAGGCGGATTGGTCGTATTTTGGCGATCGAACGCGTCGATACGGGTCTG
>JAYUMM010000102.1:0-3705 GCA_043762685.1 bacterium
CGTCGAAGATTGGGAGTTCGCCAAAGCGATCAAGGAGATGGAGGAGGCAAATAAGCTCCCGCCACAGGCACACGATATCGTTCTTGGTATCAAGGAGAGTGCACTCTCACGCCGCTCATTCCTCTCGGCTGCGTCCTTCGAGCAGACAACGAAGATCCTCATCAATGCCGCACTCCGTGGCTCGGTAGATCGTCTGCGCGGCCTCAAAGAGAATGTGATCCTCGGCCGCCTCATCCCATCAGGCACCGGCTTCGCGGGCTCAAAGAAGTTCGCGCACATTGCGAAGCTTCAGGCAGACCGCCCAGCGGTACAGCATTCTGAGACACGCACCACTTCGTTCGCTCCGCGTGCCTCCCGCGCAGTCTAGTTTGGAAATATGGACTTACAATGTGCATAAATAAGTAAAAGTAAAAACCGCCTCACGGCGGTTTTTACTTAGAGGGATAAAAAGAGGTAGAATCGGATAAATGGCCCAGGATACTGTTGCGCAGATTAAGGAGCGTCTCTCCATTACGGACATCGTAAGTCCGTATGTGAAGCTGACCCGCGCAGGGAAGTCGGTGCGTGGGCTTTGTCCCTTTCATAAAGAGAAGACACCAAGCTTCCACGTGAGCCCAGAGCGCGGGACCTGGCACTGCTTTGGCTGTGGGCTCGGTGGCGATGGCTTCTCGTTTATCGAGAAAGTGGAGGGAGTGGATTTCAAAGGTGCGCTTAAAATGCTTGCCGATAAAGCAGGTGTCGTCATCGAATATTCTGGCGGCACAGGTCGCGAAGATATATCGAAAAAAGATCGTCTCTACACACTCATGAGTCGCGCGAGTGAGTGGTATGCCGGGCTCTTTTCTAAGAGCCCGGCCGAGGAGTATGCGAAGAAACGTGGTATGAACGACGACACGATAGCTGCGTGGCGTCTCGGCTACGCGCCCGATGGTTGGCGCGCACTTCTCGAAGCATTCACCTCTGAAGGGTTCACCGTGCCCGAGCTCCTTGCCGCTGGGTTGGTGAAAGAAGCAGACGGCAAGCCCGGCATCTATTATGACCGGTTCCGAAACCGGTTGCTTTTCCCGATACGGGATGCCACGGGGCGCGTTGTTGCGTTTACGGGTCGCGCTTTAGCGGCCGATGAACAGGCAAAATATCTCAATAGTCCCGAAACCGAGCTCTACCATAAATCAGAAATTCTTTTCGGTATGGATAGAGCTAAAGACGCGATACGCACTCGGGGTTTCTCGATGCTGGTCGAAGGGCAGATCGATGTTTTACTCGCGCATCAGACGGGCTTTACCAACGCTGTCGCGCTCTCAGGCACCGCGCTCTCAGAGGTGCACTTGCGTTTGATGAAGCGCTATAGTGATAACTTAATGCTCGTGCTCGATGCAGACCCGGCCGGGCTCACGGCCACCGCGCGCTCGGCAGCACTCGCGCTCCGCGCTTCACTGCGAGTCAAAGCCGCGCGATTGCCGAAAGGGCAGGACCCAGCCGACCTCATTGCTGCCATAGATGGTGACAAAGAATTTGCAAAGCGGGTTGCTGCGGCAAAGCCAATTGTCGAGTTCTTTCTCGCTGAGCTTGCAGAGAGCGAGCACGATTCGCACCGGCTCTTACGCCTCGCCGAGAATATTGTGTTACCACTTCTCGTCGCAATGCCGAGCCCAATGGAACGCGATCACTTTATTCAAGCGACCGCACGCGCTCTGGGGCTCTCGAGTGAGGCGGTGCGGGAGTCGCTCAAGCGACTCCCGACGGAGCCGACCATTACCTCAGAAAAAATGGTGGGGCAGAAGGGGGCACAACCCGCTCGGCCGGCGCGCGAGGTACGTGCCGAGCAGTTGATGGCTCTTGTCCACGCCTACCCCGGAACAGAGCTTGCGGAGCGCGTCAAATCGGAGTACTGTCGAATTACTGGAGCTCACGAGTTCCCGCCTGAGACGCTTCCGGAATCAGCCCTGCTCTCTATCGAACAGACATTTGGCGAAGACCCGGACGCATTCGCGGCAGACGAGCTTCTAGGCGCTTTTGAAGAAGCGGTTATCCGCGAGGCGTACGAAACTGCAGTAGCGAATTTACGGCGAGCAGAAGCGTCAGGAGATATGTTCCGTATCGAGGAGGCACAGAATCTGTGTGCGGAACTCTCTGCGCGTCTTGCAAAAAGTGGCGTCTGATTCATATATTTTTATGGCTAAAAAAACTATTCCCAAAAAGAAAAAAAGCTCGACCGAAACTAAGAAGGCGCCAAAAAAGGCGGTAAAGAAAACAGTCAAAAAGACTGTGGCAAAACGTTTCCCTGCAAAGAAAGTGGTAGGGAAGAGTCGCACCAAGAAGGGGGTCGTCCGTACGGCGGTGAAGGGTGCTAAGGCAAAAGCAGATTCGGTTAAGGCAGTCTCTGCTGAGACGCTTATCGAAAAAGGAAAGGAACGTGGGTATGTTACTTACAACGAAATCCTTAAATCATTCCCGCACATCGAAGAGGATGTTAGTTTCCTTGAATCGCTCTATGAGCGATTCGCGATCGCTGGCGTTGACGTGCTCGAGGGCGGCATGCTCGAAGATGCAGCTGACGAATATCTCGCAACGCGTAATATTAAAGACCGTCACTCCACTGGCTACGACTCGATCCAGATCTACTTGCGCGAGATCGGGCAGTACCCACTCCTCACTGCCGCCGAAGAGCGCGAGCTCGCAAAGCGCATTGAGAAGAGTGATGCGGAGGCACGCAACATTCTTGCCCGCTCTAACCTACGTCTCGTGGTTTCGATCGCAAAGAAGTATGTGGGTCGCAGTCCCGACCTTACCCTTCTTGACCTGATTCAAGAAGGCAATCTCGGTCTTTTTCGTGCGGTCGACAAATTTGACTGGAAGAAGGGCTATAAGTTCTCGACTTACGCCACCTGGTGGATACGCCAAGCAATCACGCGCGCACTCGCCGACCAAAGCCGCACGATTCGTATCCCAGTGCACATGGTCGAAACGATTGCGAAGTACAAGCAGGTTTCGCGTCGCCTCGCACAAGTTTTGGGTCGCGACCCACAAGCAGAAGAGATTGCAGTCGAGAT
Organism: bacterium; assembly: GCA_043762685.1. Taxonomy (GTDB): domain Bacteria; phylum Patescibacteriota; class Minisyncoccia; order Phycocordibacterales; family Phycocordibacteraceae; genus C7867-001. The sequence continues at coordinate 3,054 of JAYUMM010000102.1, forward strand.
GGGTGTTGAACCAGAAAAGATTTACCAAATTGAGAAAATTAATCAAGACACGCTCTCGCTCGAGAACCCGGTCGGCTCAGACGACGATGAGAAGTCAACTTTGGGTGATTTTATCCCTGATGATAAAATCCCTTCACCGGTGCAGGAGTCATCAGAGCGTATTCTCTCAGAGCAGGTGCATGCAATACTCAGCGACCTTTCGCCGAAGGAGCGCAAGATTCTCGAGATGCGTCATGGGCTCATGGATGGCATCTACCACACCCTCGAAGAGGTAGGGCGTGAGTTTGGGGTGACTCGCGAGCGCATCCGCCAGATCGAGGCCAAGGCACTCGAGAAGATTCGCACACATGATAAGGCCCGACATCTTAAAAGTTACTAGACTCGCCTTATCAGTACTTCTTGTTTTCTAATTCGCTCCGCTCATAACAAAACAATGTCGCCCACGACAAAGCCCGCCACCTGAAGTCGTACTAAATTTCACAAAAGTAAACAACAGCGCGCGAAGGATTTTCATCCTTCGCGCGCTGGCGTTTCGCCACCGACTGCGGTGACTAAAACATGAAGCCGCCTTGGTAGCAGTGGAAGCCTAGTTCCTGCCCATCGGCTCGGGTAATCCATTCCTGCCCGCGAAACAGGTCGAAGATAGGTGCTT